>NZ_JBYTAJ010000007.1:0-220723 GCF_058788075.1 Pseudomonas sp. FW305-20
CTGAAAGGGCAAAGCGAATATCAACCAAAAGCCAGTTGAGGGCTTTCCCTCAACCATAGAATCTCCCACAGGGGATTGGGGGGTTAGTTAGATCGAGTTGGCGAGTTTTCCGGTTGAGAGGCGGCGTTTGTAGGCGGTGTCGCGGTTGGCTAGCCAGTAGTAGAGCGGGGAGGTGATCAGCAGGCCGACCAGCCAGGACAAGTCAGCGCCGTTGATGTGTTCGGAGATGGGGCCGACGTACAGCGGCGTGTTCATGAACGGGATCTGCACCACGATGCCAATCGCGTAGGCCAACAGTGCCTGCGGGTTGTACCGGCCATAGATCCCGCCGTCGACTTTGAAGATCGAACCGATGTCGTACTGACCTTTGTGAATCGCGTAGAAGTCGATCAGGTTGATCGCGGTCCACGGCACCAGCACGACGAGCAGCACCAGCACCATGTCGACGAAGTGTCCGATGAAGTTGGCGGAGGCGCCGACGGCGGCGAAGCAGCACGCGGCGAGGACGATGACCGAGAGAACTGCGCGGCTTTTGGCGGTGGGGATCCAGCGGTAGGCGAAGGTTTGCACCAGGGTGATCAGCGACAGCACGGCGCCGTAGAGATTGAGGGCGTTGTGGCTGATGACGCTGAGCAGGAACAGCACGAGCATCAGTGGGCCGATGGAGCCGGTGGCGAGTTTGACGGCGTCCATGGTGTCCATGCCGACGGGTGTGGCGAGGACGGCGACGGCGCCGAAGATGAACGAGAGGCTGGAGCCGAGGACGGTGCCCAGGTAAGTGGTCCAGAACGTTGCGGCCACGGGAACGTTGGCCGGCAGGTAGCGCGAGTAGTCGGAGACGTAGGGCGCGAAGGCGATTTGCCAGAGCGCAGCGAGCGAAACGGTGGCGAGCCAACCGGAGATGTTGAAGCTGCCGCGGGTGAGGAAGTCGGTGGTCTGCACGTGGGTGAAGATGTAGCCGAAGCCCAGCACGATTCCGGCGCCGAGCACCCAGGTGCCGATGCGGTTGAGCACGTGAATGAAGCGGTAGCCGATGATGCCGATGATGCCGGAACCGAGGGCGCCGATGACGATGCCCACCGGCACTGGCACGCTGTCGACCACGCCGTGCAGGGATTTACCGGCGAGGACGATGTTGGAGGCGAAAAAGCCGATGTACATGATGCCGGCGATCAGCACCACCAGCAGCGCGCCGAGGGAGCCGAACTGGGCGCGGCTCTGGATCATTTGCGGGATGCCCATTTGCGGGCCTTGCGCCGAGTGCAGCGCCATCAGCACGCCGCCGACCAGGTGGCCGACGAGGATGGCGACGATGCCCCACACCAGGTTCAGGTGGAACATTTGTACGCCGAGGGCGCCGGTAACGATGGGCAGTGGGGCGATGTTGCCGCCGAACCAGAGGGTGAACAGGTCGCGGGTTTTGCCGTGGCGATCTTCGGGTGGCACGTAGCCGATGGTGTGTTTTTCGATGAGCGGGGCGGAGGTTGTTGCTGCGGTAACCATGACGGACTCCAAGGCAATTTGAGTACGTGGACGTACTTCGGTGAGCGCTGCACGGGGGCGACGCTTTTCTTGTTGGAGTTGATGATGTGCGGTGGGGAGTGAGAGATAAATTAGTAAGTTTGTGGGTATAGACGCTAAAAAATGTATGTCGGGTGGTCGCCGAAAACCTGTGGGGTACAGGGGATTGGATCGTCGAAACACCGCGCAACGTGTATCAGCTGGCGAAGCCTGCGTTCGGCTGCGAAGCAGTCGTAAACCCTGCGCACGCGGTTTTCCTGATGCACCGAGTCGTCAGATTTTGCGACTGCTTCGCAGCCGAACGCAGGCTTCGCCAGCTGCTACAGGAACCTGTTGCGGACGCGTTTTTGTGGGGGCGAGTTAGCTGATTGATTGCAGCATTCGATGGAGCATGGTGTCGCAGGCGGTGAGTTGTTCGAGGCTGACGAATTCGTCGGGTTTGTGGCCTTGGTCCATGCTGCCGGGGCCGCACACTACTGTGGGAATGCCTGCGGCGTCGAACAGGCCGCCCTCGGTTCCGAAGGCTACGGTGCCGAACTCTCGGGAGCCGCAGAAAGTCGCAATCAACTCAGCCGCTTCACTCTGCGCACCGGTCGCCAACCCGGGATACGCGGACAACTCGCTAAATCGAATTTCACTCTGCTCACTCACCGCCCGCATGCGCGGCAAGACCTGTTGCTCGGCATAAACCTTCAGCTCCTGCGCAACGTGGCTTGGATCATGCGAGGGCAGGGCGCGGATTTCGAAGTCAAAGCGGCAATCGGCGGGGACGATGTTCAGGGCCTTGCCGCCGCAAATCACGCCGGTTTGCACGGTGCTGAAGGGCGGATCGAAACGGGCGTCGTGATGCTCGGGGGCTTTGAGCCGACTGCCGATCCGCCCCAGTTCACCGATCAGTTCGGCGGCGTATTCAATCGCATTGACCCCAAGCGGTGCGTACGCCGAATGGCACGCTTGACCGTGAATGTCGCAGCGCATCGCCAGTTTGCCTTTATGGCCCAGCACCGGTTTGAGCTCGGTCGGTTCGCCAATGATGCAGAGCATCGGTTTGACCGGACGCTTTTCCAATTCCGACAGCAACGAACGCACACCCAGGCAGCCGACTTCTTCATCATAGGAAAGCGCGATGTGCACCGGCAGCCGCAGCGTGGCGTTCACCAGCGACGGGACCAGAGCGAGTACGCAGGCGATGTAGCCTTTCATGTCCGCGGTGCCGCGACCGTATAGTTTGCCGTCGCGCTCGGTGAGTTCGAACGGCGCAACGGTCCACGGCTGGCCGTCGACGGGCACCACGTCGGTGTGCCCCGACAGCACGATGCCCGGCCGATCCGCCGGGCCAATGGTCGCGAACAGGTTGGCCTTGCTGCGCTCGTCGTTGTAGAGCAGTTCGCAAGGCACGTCGAAGCGTTCGAGGTAGTCGCGCACGAACTCGATGAGTTGCAGGTTTGATTCGCGGCTGGTGGTGTCAAACGCCACCAATGTTTTCAGCAAATCGCGGCTGTTGCTCATCGGTCGTCTCCGGCAACGCCGTAGCCGGGGGATTTGTCGGGGGCGAGGGCGCGGTCGATGTAGTCCTGAACCTGTGGGCGATAGGCGTCCCAGAGTTTCTCAAGTTGGCCGATCGGGTCGTGATCCGCCCAGTCCACCCGCAGGTTGATGATCGGCCAGGTCAGCTCGCCGACCACCACCACCGCCGCCGAATGCACCGGCCCGGCTTCGCCACCCGCGGCGATGGCCGCTTTCATGGCCGCGAGCAGGCGGTCGGTCAGTTGGCCTTCGCCATGTTCGAAGGCCTCGACCATGGCCTCGATCACTGCGCGGTCCGCCAGCATGTTGCCGGCAGCGACGCATTGATCACCGGACACGGCGTTGTGGTTGCCCAGGGTTTGCGAACCGCTGAAATGCGCGGTGCGGCCGAGATGGTCAATCGCCGTGATCTGGCGATATTGGCTGTAGCCATTGCGGGTCAGGACTTTGTCCAGTGCCTCGGCCGGTGCAAGGCCCTGTTCCATCAGGGCGAGGACTTCCGGGCCGAGTGACGGCAAGGTGATGTTTTGTGTGGAGACGGCGCCGACACCCGGCAGCAGCCAGGGGCAACGGGCGCCGACGGCGATGCTCGAGGAACTGATCGCAATGCCGAACTGACCGGTTTCGGGGCAACGTGCTGCGATGGAGAAGGTCATGGGTTTGTTCCTTGTATTGCCTTGGCGAAGTGGGTGTCTGGGCGGACGCCTTCGCGGGCAAGCCCGCTCCCACAGGGATCTTCAGTGGCCACAGATTTGTGTACGACGACTAACCTGTGGGAGCTGGCTTGCCTGCGATGGCCGCGACTCGGTCTACTCAGGAATCACCGCAATCACATCAATCTCCATCAACCACTGTGGCTGCCCCAGTGCGGACACCACCAACCCGGTCGAGATCGGAAACACGCCCTTAAGCCACTTGCCCACTTCCTGATAAACCGGCTCGCGATACCGCGGATCGATCAGGTAAGTGGTGGTTTTAACGATATGGCTAAGGTCGCTACCAGCCTCTTCCAGCAACTGTTTGACGTTGCGCATGGCTTGCTCGGTTTGCGCTCGCGGGTCACCGAGGCCCACCAGGTTGCCTTCGAAATCAGTCCCGACCTGACCGCGAACATACACAGTGTTGCCGGCCCGGACGGCCTGGCACAGGTCATTGTCCAGGCTCTGGTTCGGGTAGGTTTCCTTGGTGTTGAACATGCGAATACGGGTATGGGTTGGCGTGGACATTTGAAGCTCCTAAAGAAAAATGGCTCAAGCGCTGACGGTTGCTTTTTGGGCGGCCGGGACGGTTTCAGCCTCGCGTTGCGCGGCGTCGTGGTAGTCGAGGTAGGAACGCTGGATGGCGATGTGATCCGCCACGTACTTGGCGTCGTGCCAAACGCCCCAGATGAACGAAGACCCGCGGCGGGACTGCCACGGCAGGCCGAGGAAATACACGCCCGGCTCGCTCGAGACGCCGCGCTGATGCGCTGGCTTGCCGTTGTCGTCGAAGGCATCAACCTTGAGCCAGCTGTAATCCGTGGCAAAACCGGTGGCCCAGATGATCGAGGTCACGCCGGCCTGGGCCAGGTCGAGTGCAAGAATCGGGTTGGTCACGCATTCCGGATCGGAAAAGGTCATGCGCGCTTCAGGTTCTTCCGGCAAGTCCAGGCCGTTGCGCTCGATGTAGGCGTCAGCCGCGTTGAGCAGCGCCAGATAGTTCTCATCGCCGCGCGCCAGGTTCTCGGCAAGGTTCGGTTGAAAAGTCGCTACGCCACCGTTGAAGGATTGGGTCAAACCCACCAGCGTCATGCCGCGATGGGCCAGCCCACGGAAGTCCACCGTGCGGCCGCCGTGTGCGCCGCTGACCGCGATGGTCACGTGTTCCCGGCCGGGTTTCATGGCGGCCTGATCCCATTCGCCCAGCACACCCAGCCACCAGCAGAAATCACGGTTGCGATAGGCGCGAGGAGGGCGGTCGTGGGCACCGACCGAGAGGTACACCTTCTTGCCGGCACGCTGCAGTTCATCGGCGATTTGCACGCCCGACGAACCGGCGCCGACGACCAGCACTGCACCCTCGGGCAGTTGCGCCGGGTTGCGGTATTCGGCCGAGTGGATTTGGGTGAATGGCTGATCTTTCGGCGCAATCGGCGGGATGACCGGACGCTGGAAAGGCCCGGTGGCAGCCACCACGCGGTTGGCCTCGATCACGCCTTCAGAGGTTTCTATGGTGAAGCCCGGGCGACCGACATTGCGCTCAACCTTCAGCACGTCCACGCCGGTGCGGATCGGGGCGTTGAATTTTTTGGCGTAGGCTTCGAAATAGTCGGCGACCCGTTCTTTCGGGGCGAAGTCGTCGGGGCTGAGGTCGTCGAAATCGAGACCGGGAAAACGGTCGTGCCAGGCCGGACCATTCGCCACCAGCGAGTCCCAGCGTCCGGTGCGCCAGCGTTCGGCGATACGGTTGCGCTCCAGCACCAGGTGCGGCACGCCGAGTTTGCTCAAGTGTTCACTCATGGCCACGCCAGCCTGACCGGCGCCAACAATCAGCGTATCTGTTTTTATTTTTTCAGTGGTCATCTCAATACCCTTCGAAGTTGGATTTAGGTCGGTAACGGCCTGCCATTTCTTGGGGTCAAGACTAGGGATCACCCTGGTATCGGTAAAATATTATTAAGCTGGCATTTGAGTATAAATAACTGATGCAGAACGGCATCGAGTCCGGACACGGGGAATGGCGCTCAGAGAAATCTCCTTGAAAACAAGGTGCAAGCGCAAAAGATCAGTCGTTGTGGATAGGTCGCGTTGTGATAGATCAAGTCTGAACTAAGCTGTTCGATGTGCTTGCCGATGGCGGGTCTTGACCGCCCCGGCACGGCTGAAAACCAGGATCACGCTGACACGGCCGCCGTGGCGAGGATGAGCGCATGCAAAGCACTGGAGAGCAAAAGCGGGCCCGTGTTCTTGATCCGGTTGACCGTGTCACGGAGGTCATTTTCGGCCTGCTCATGGCAATGACGTTCACTGGGACGATCAGCGTGGCCACATCTGGTCAGGAGGAGGAACGGACGATGATGATCGCCGCGCTGGGTTGCAACCTCGCCTGGGGGTTGGCAGACGCGGTGATGTATTTGCTGCGAACCCTGATCGAGCGCACGCGTAACCGTACGCTTCGCACCAATCTGCGTGATGCGACGGATGCCGCCGCCGGGCAAGCGCTCATTGCCGAGGCGTTACCCCCGCGTCTTGCCGCAGCGGCCGGCCCTGATGAGCTGGAATCGTTGCGCCGCCGCCTGGTCGAGTATTCATCCATGCCAGTACAACCGAACCTCGGTTGGGATGATTTCAAGGGCGCTTTCGGCGTTTTCCTGTTGGTGGTGTTCTCGACATTTCCGCTAGTCGTGCCGTTTCTGTTGCTCGACCAGACAGCGCTCGCTGTGCGCATGTCTAACCTGGTCGGACTTGTGGTGCTGTTCATCGCCGGCTGGATGCTCTCGACGTATGCCGGCGCAAAACCGTGGCAAGGCGGACTCGCGATGGCCGTCACCGGCGCTGTACTGATTACTGCGATCATCGCCCTCGGCGGATGAGCAGATGGCAAACCCTAGGCTGTTTATTGGTGAGGTCTCGAACATGGCAAAAGACAAGAAAAAAGCCCCCAAGAGTAAAGCTGCTGAAACCGCGAAACTTAAAAGCAAGGATTATCTTGAGCAACTGCGTGGCCTGCATGTCGAGTTGGTCAAGTTACAGGAGTGGGTAAAAGCCAAGGGCGTCAAGATCTGCATCGTCTTCGAGGGGCGCGATGGCGCTGGCAAGGGCGGAACGATCAAGGCGATCACCGAACGCGTCAGCCCGCGTGTCTTTCGGGTGGTGGCGCTGACGGCGCCGAGTGATCGAGAAAAAAGCCAGATGTACGTCCAGCGTTACCTGCCATACCTTCCCGCGGCCGGCGAAGTGGTGATCTTCGATCGCAGTTGGTACAACCGGGCGGGCGTCGAGCGGGTGATGGGGTTCTGCACCAAAGAGCAGGTGGCCAGTTTCCTGAAGACAACGCCTTTGGTGGAGCGGGCAATCGTCGACTCGGGGGTGATCCTGCTCAAATACTGGCTGGAAGTCAGCGAAGATGAGCAGACCCGCCGGCTTCAGGAGCGCATCAAGGATGGGCGCAAAATCTGGAAGTTGACCCCCATGGATCTCAAGTCATACAGCCGCTGGTATGACTATTCGCGCGCGCGTGACGACATGTTCCAGGCAACCGACACCAATCATGCCCCGTGGCTGGTGGCTAACTCCAACGACAAACGGCGAGCGCGTCTTAACATCATCTCCGATTTGCTCAGCCGCATCCCGTACAAGGAAGTCCCACGCGAGGAGGTGGTGTTGCCCAAGCGGCAGAAACCAGCTGGCTATAAAGAGCCGGATTATCCGCACCGGCGAGTACCCGAAAAATTCTGACGGGCACGTTCAAGCGGATCTGCGCGGTACACCTATAGGCCATAGCTTTATGAGCGATTCGGATGCTTCGTCTCCCGTCCCGGAACCGGGCCGGATTGCACACCGCAATACCAGCGTGCAATCCGGCTGGAGCCGCTGGCTTCCCGGGCTTCGCACGTTGCGCGAGTACCAGATTGCCTGGTTGCGTCACGACATCATGGCCGGGCTGGTGCTCACCACGATGTTGGTGCCCGTCGGCATCGCCTATGCCGTGGCTTCGGGCGTACCCGGCATCTATGGCCTCTATGCGACCATCGTTCCGCTACTCGCTTATGCATTGTTCGGGCCTAGCCGGATTCTGGTGCTGGGTCCGGATTCTTCACTGGCCGCGGTAATCCTGGCTGTCGTCCTGCCCCTGTCGGGCGGTGATCCGCATCGCGCCGTCGCACTTGCAAGCATGATGGCGATCGTTTCAGGCGTCGTCTGTATCCTGGCGGGCATCATGCGTTTGGGCTTCATTACCGAGTTGCTTTCCAAGCCGATCCGCTACGGGTACATGAACGGCATCGCGCTGACCGTATTGATCAGCCAACTGCCCAAGTTTTTCGGTTTTTCGATTGAGTCCGATGGCCCGCTGAGAAACATATGGGCAATCTTCAACGCGGTGATTGAAGGAAAGACCAACTGGGCTGCGTTCACGATCGGCGCCGCTACCTTGATCGTGATCCTGCTGCTCAAGGGCTTCAAGCGCGTACCGGGCATCCTGATCGCCGTGGCGGGCGCGACCATCGCCGTCGGTGTGCTGGACCTTGCCGAGCGTGCGGGTGTGTCGGTCCTCGGTGTTCTGCCACAAGGGTTACCGGCGTTCGCCATCCCCTGGATTACCCGCGCCGATATTGTCCCCGTGCTCATCGGCGGGTGCGCCGTTGCCTTGGTGTCGTTCGCCGACACCAGCGTGCTCTCGCGTGTCTATGCGGCACGGACCCGCACCTATGTCGATCCGAACCAGGAAATGGCGGGGCTCGGTTTTGCCAATCTGGCGGCTGGGTTTTTCCAGGGCTTTGCGATCAGCAGCAGTTCCTCACGGACCCCCGTGGCCGAAGCCGCTGGCGCCAAAACCCAGTTGACCGGGGTGGTCGGCGCGTTGGCCGTTGCCCTGCTGTTGATGGTGGCCCCCAACCTGTTGCAGAACTTGCCCACCAGCGCACTGGCAGCGGTCGTGATCGCGTCGGCCATCGGCCTGATTGAAATCGCTGACCTGCGACGTATTTATCGCATCCAGCGCTGGGAATTCTGGCTCTCGATCGTTTGCACCGTCGGAGTGGCCGTGTTTGGTGCGATCGAGGGCATCGGGCTGGCCATCGTGATCGCTGTGATCGAATTTCTGTGGGATGGCTGGCGGCCGTATTCCGCGGTACTGGGGCGAGTCGATGGCGTCAAGGGCTACCACGACATCCAGCGCTATCCCGACGCGCACCTTATCCCCGGCCTGGTGCTGTTTCGCTGGGATGCGCCGTTGTTCTTCGCCAATGCCGAACTGTTCAATGACCGAGTGCTTGATGCGGTGGCAGCATCGCCTACGCCCGTGCGCTGGTTGGTGGTGGCGGCAGAACCCGTCACCAGTGTGGACGTGACCTCTGCCGACATGCTGGCTGAACTGGACGACACCTTGCACGCGGCGGGCATCAAGTTGTGCGTGGCCGAGATGAAAGACCCGGTCAAGGACAAGCTGAAGCGATTCGGGCTGTTCGCGCGGCTTGGCGAAACGGCGTTCTTTCCAACCATCGGCAATGCCGTCGACAGCTACCTGATGATCCATCCAGCGGAGGGCGCGCGCTGAGTCGCATCGGCGCCGAGTCGTTTGGGGTTTCCTGCCTTCAAGGTGCGCGAAGAGACAATCCGTACCAGAATGAGCGAACCCATTCCTCTTCTGGAGAACCAGGATGATCAGCAAAAACACGATTTGTCTGTGGTACGACGGCACCGCGCTGGAGGCTGCGACGTTCTACGCCAAAACCTTCTCGGACAGCGAGGTGGGCACTATTCTTCGCGCGCCTGGCGACTATCCGGCAGGCAAGCAGGGCGATGTCCTGACGGTTGAGTTCACGGTGATGGGCATTCCTTGTCTCGGGCTGAACGGGGGCTCGGGGGTCAAGCACAACGAGGCTTTTTCATTCCAGGTGGCGACCGACGACCAAGCCGAAACGGACCGCTTGTGGAACGCGATTGTCGAAAACGGCGGCCAGGAAAACGTATGCGGCTGGTGCCAGGACAAGTGGGGATTGTCATGGCAGATCACCCCACGGGTTCTGAGCGCCGCGATAGCCAATCCTGATCAAGCCGCGGCCAAACGCGCGTTCGACGCCATGATGGAGATGGGAAAGATCGACATCGCTGCGATTGAAGCGGCTGTTAAGGGTTAACCGACCCTGCTTGGGGGGCTACTGGGTTTTCCAGTGCCCTCCACCCGACTCGCAATCAATTTTTGCCTGACCCAAGTGCTCAGCGCCGTAGTAATACGTAGTGACCTTGGCATTGTTCGGAATAATCAGCGATGTGCTGCTCTTGTCCTTGCTGGTGGAGTGAGGATTGGCCAGCGATTCTTGCGTCAACGTGGCGACGCAAGTGGCCTGAGAATGATCGGCGCACTGTTCGACTTTTTTCTTGGTGCTGGTCAGCATTTCTTTGCTCTCGTTGCTGCATGACCAATCGATCGCGTTCACCGGCATGTTTTCGTACTCATAACAGCTATGCGTTTCGACCACCGGCACCGAAGGGCTTTGAGAGCGGGTCAGCACATCACAGCCTTCAGCCATGACCAGGGTCGGGCTCAGGCTGGCAAGCAGAAGCAGCAGCAGTCTACTGTTCATCGCGATTTCCTCTCCAATGGCGCCTTGTTTGAACAAAATCAGCGCTGATACGGTTTTGAAAACGCGATGAAGCGCGGGGTTCCATTGGTTTCGGATCCGCTGTGGGAGGGGGCGCAAAAAGCGCAGGCCCGATGGTATGCTCGCCGCGCCACGCGCTGGCAATCCAGGGAACACTCTTTAAGGAAGGGATGGCGGATGATCGATTTCAACAACAAAGGCTTTTTCAAACTCAAGCAAAACAACGAGTACGCGGAGCGAGTCACCGCGCTGCTGCTGGACGGTGAACAGGTCATTGATGCCTACAAATCCATGCGCGATGGGGTGGTGTTTACCAACAAGCGAATCATTGCGGTGAACGTGCAAGGCGTCACCGGCAGCAAAAAAGACTTCACTTCGTTGCCCTACAAAAACATCGTCGCTTATTCCGTGGAAACCTCGGGCACCTTCGACCTGGATTCCGAGCTGGAAATCTACTTCTCGGCGCTGGGCAGAGTGAAGTTTGAATTCACCGGCAGGACGTCGATGGTCGAGATTTCAAAACTTATCTCACAGCATCTGTTGGGCTGAGCCCCGATTTTCACGGTTATTACGGCGAGCTCCAATGCGAATGCCGATTACCCAGGGAGAGCGACATGAGCCAGACACTGGAACGCGCCATTGCCATCGCCGCCTCCGCGCACGAAGGCCAGGTCGACAAGGGCGGCACCCTTTACATTCTGCATCCGCTGAAAGTCATGTTGCGGGTCAACACGCTGGAAGAACGCATCGTCGCGGTGCTGCATGACGTGGTCGAAGACTGCGGCCTCAGCCTTGATGACCTGCGCAAGGAAGGCTTCAGCGAAGCCGTTCTGACCGCCATCGAGTCCGTCACTAAAGTGCCGGGCGAGTCCTATGAAACCTTCGTCGAACGCGCGGCGCAGAACCCGATAGGTCGGGTGGTGAAACTGGCGGACCTGGAAGAGAACAGCGACTTGTCGCGGATCGCGCAGCCGTCGTGGGAAGACCTGGAACGCGTTGAAAAATATCGGCGGGCGATTGGCGTGTTGCGCTCGTAACAAGCCAAACAAATAGATCAATAACACCCCGCACTGGTAGCAGCTGGCGAAGCCTGCGTTCGGCTGCTACATAGTGCGAGTTGCATTACTGCGCAATATCATCAGTGCGCGGGGAAAGAGCCCCGAAGCCATGTCGATGCGCGTAGACCGTTTGACCGTCTCTGGATCGCCCTCTCCCCGGCAGGAGAGGGCGAGCGCCAGCCTCAGGTGTGATGAATGTCCCGATCCTTGGTTTCCGGCAGGAAGAACGTGCCAAGAATGGCCGTCATTACGGCGATGACAATCGGGTACCACAGCCCGTAGTAGATATCACCGGTGGCCGCGACCATGGCGAACGCCACCGTCGGCAGAAATCCGCCGAACCATCCGTTGCCGATGTGGTAGGGCAGCGACATCGAGGTGTAGCGGATACGCGCCGGGAACAGTTCCACCAGCCAGGCGGCGATCGGGCCGTAGACCATGGTCACGTAGATTACGAGGATGGTCAGGAGCAGCAGCACCATCGGGTAATTGGTCTTGGCCGGGTCGGCCTTCTCGGGGTAGCCGGCATCCTTGAGCGCGGTACCGAGGGTGGCGGCGAAGGCGTCGTTCTTGGCTTTGAAGTCGGCGGCCGGCATGCCGGTGCCCTCGAAGCTCTGGATCACTTTGCCGCCGATGCGGACCTGCGCGACGGTGCCCGGTTCAGCCTTCTCGTTCTGGTAGGGAATGGCCCTTTTCGCCAGCACGGTCTTGGCCAGGTCGCAGGAGCTGGTGAATTTGGCCTTGCCCACCGGGTCGAACTGGAACGAGCACTGGCCGGGATCGGCGACCACCGTGACCGGGTTCTTTTCCTGTGCGACGAACACGTCGGGGTTACCGTATTGGGTCAACGCATTGAAGATCGGGAAGTAGGTCACTGCCGCCAGGATGCAGCCGGCCATGATGATCCCCTTGCGGCCGATGCGGTCGGACAGGCTGCCGAATATGACGAAAAACGGCGTACCGATCAGCAAAGAGCCGGCAATCAGCAGGTTGGCGGTCTGCGCTTCGATCTTCAGCGTTTGCAGCAGGAAGAACAGCGCGTAGAACTGCCCGGTGTACCAGACGACGGCCTGGCCGGCAGTGCCGCCGAGCAGGGCCATGATCACGATCTTGAGGTTTTCCCAGCGGGCGAAGGATTCGGTCAGCGGCGCCTTGGACGACTTGCCTTCTTCCTTCATTTTCAAGAATACCGGTGACTCGCTGAGTTGCAGGCGGATGTACACCGAAATGATCAGCAGCAGGATCGACAGCAGGAAGGGAATCCGCCAGCCCCAGGCCTCGAACGCTTCGGTGCCGAGAATGGTTCGGCAGGCGAGGATCACCAGCAGGGAGAGGAACAGGCCGAGGGTCGCGGTGGTCTGGATCCACGAGGTGAAGTAGCCGCGTTTGCCTTTCGGCGCATGCTCGGCCACGTAGGTCGCCGCGCCGCCGTATTCACCGCCCAAGGCCAGGCCTTGCAGCAGGCGCAGGGTGATCAGGATGATCGGTGCCGCCACGCCGATGGTCGCGTAGCCCGGCAAAAAGCCCACGACGGCGGTGGAAATACCCATGATCACGATGGTGATGAGAAAGGTATGTTTGCGTCCGATCATGTCCCCCAGTCGGCCGAACACGATGGCGCCGAATGGGCGTACCGCGAAGCCCGCGGCGAACGCGAGCAGCGCGAAGATGAAAGAAGTTGTCTCATTGACGCCGGCGAAGAAGTGCTTGGCAATGATCGCCGCGAGAGACCCATAAAGGTAGAAGTCGTACCACTCGAACACGGTGCCCAGGGACGAGGCAAAAATGACCTTGCGCTCCTCCTTGGTGATCCCGTGGTGGGGCGTGCTGCCCGTGGAAGTGTTGTCGATTGCGGCCATGAGTCTTCTCCGTCGTTTTTGTTATAGGCCGGAGTACCTCGTTACCTTATTGCCGCACCCAGGCCCCGGGGCTGAAGTCGTCGGATTACGGATTGCGCGAAGCATGCACACAGGCTGACGGCCTCGCATCGCTGCAAGGTTTACTGAAGCATAATCGGCTTCTCGCAGATATCCACTCGCCATCAAGTTCACCCCAAGGCCGATTCCCCCTGTGAGCCGCATCGCGATCCGGCGCGGCAATTGTTTTCAGAATGAGATCTCTGCAAACCAGCCCTGTAGGAGCAAAGCTTGCTGCGATGCTGTTGGCGTTCCCGAGGGCCCCATCGCGGGCAGCCATGCTCCTACAAATGATGTGCGCGTTACTTAATGTGGGAGCGTCTTGATCACGTACCCATAGGCTCGAATGCGATCGCCTTCCTGTTTCAGGTACACGCCTTGCAACTCCGGTGTGAAGCCAGGAAGTGAGTTGATGCCTTCTTCCAGCGCCAGGAAGTACTTGAGCACCGCGCCGCCCCATATTTCCCCGGGCACCACGCAGAGCACGCCGGGTGGATAGGGAAGGGCACCTTCGGCAGCGATGCGACCCTGCGCGTCAGCCAGCGCCACCAGTTCGACGTTGCCACGGATGAATTCGAACTGCGCTGCTTGCGGGTTCATCGCCTTTTTCGGGAAGTGTTCCTTGCGGAACATTGCCTTCTGCAAATGCTGCACGTCGTGGGTGCGGTAGAGGTCGTGCATCTCCTGGCAGAGTTGACGAATGGTGTAGTTGCGATAGCGCTCCTCGTGCTGCGCATAGATGGCCGGCAATACCCGGCTCATCGGCGCGTCATCACTGATGAAACGTTCAAAGCGCGCAATCTGCGAGGCGAGATGCGTCATCTTTGCCCAGTCTTCGGCCGGGGTGAGCAGGAACAGAATCGAGTTCAGGTCGCACTTTTCCGGAACGATGCCATTCTCGCGCAAGAAGTTGGCGAGAATGCCGGCATGGATGCCGAAGTCGGTGTAACTGCCATCGACCGGGTCGATGCCGGGCGTGGTGAACAGCAACTTGCAGGGGTCGATGAAGTATTGCTTGTCGGCGTAACCGCTGAAGGCGTGCCAGCGATCCTTCGGATGGAACTCGAAAAACCGGATGTCGTTGGCGATGTCTTCGGTGGGATGGTCCTGCCAGGGGCGACCGTCAATGGTGTCCGGCACGAAGGGGCGAACCAGGGTGCACGCTTCCAGGATCAACTTGCGCGCGTCGATGCCGAACTTCACACAGTCCTCCCACAGGCGCAGGCCGCTACGGCCGGAATGGATGCGCGCGTTCACATCCAGCGAGGCGAACAGCGGGTAAAACGGACTGGTGGAAGCCTGGGCCATGAAGGCGTTATTCAGCTGCGCATGGCTGCAATAACGGGCCTGGCCCTTGATGTGCCGATCTTTCTTGTGGATCTGCGAGGCCTGGGAAAACCCCGCCTGCTGTTTGTGCACCGATTGCGTGACAAAGATGCCGGGATCGTTTTCATGCAGGTCCAGCAGCAGCGGCGAGCAGTCCTTCATCATCGGGATGAACTGTTCGTAGCCCACCCACGCCGAGTCGAACAGGATGTAGTCGCACAGTTTGCCGATGCGATCGACGACTTGCCGGGCGTTGTAGACGGTGCCGTCATAAGTGCCCAGCTGAATGATCGCCAGGCGAAACGGCCGTGGCAGTCGGGCCTTGTCCGGTGCGACTTCGCTGATGAGTTCGCGCAGGTAACCTTCTTCGAAACAATGGGCGTCAATCCCGCCGATGAACCCATAAGGATTGCGTGCGGTTTCCAGGTAAACCGGGGTCGCCCCGGCCTGGATCAACGCACCCTGGTGATTGGATTTGTGGTTGTTGCGGTCGAACAGAACCAGATCGCCAGGCGTGAGCAGCGCGTTGGTGACCACCTTGTTGGAGGCCGAGGTGCCGTTGAGCACGAAGTAGGTCTTGTCGGCGTTGAACACTTTCGCGGCGTGTTTTTGCGCCAGCAGCGCCGGGCCTTCGTGGATCAGCAAATCGCCGAGTTTGACGTCGGCGTTGCACATGTCGGCGCGAAACAGGGTTTCGCCGAAGAAGTCGAAGAACTGCCGGCCAGCCGGGTGTTTGCGGAAAAACTGACCGCCCTGGTGACCCGGGCAGGCGAAGGTCGCGTTGGCTGACTCGGTGTAGTGCTTGAGGGCGTCGAAGAACGGCGGCAGCAGACTGTCTTCATAGGCTTTTGCCGCGGTCTCCAATTGGTTGCCATGGTATTCGGCGTTGTTGCGCGAGGGGTCAAAAATGCCATTCACCTGAAGCAGTACATCTTGCAGGTGCTGGTAGACGTCCCGGGCGCGGTTGCCGGAACCGGGGGAGGCAACGAGGAAAATGGGGATGTCGAAACCGGTTCGCTGCAAGGTGTCCAGGGCGCCCGCCATCACATCCTCGACAGAGAACACCGCAACCGCGATATCGGTGTAGTCGGTTTGATTGAGCGGAATGACTTCTCGGGAGGTCTGGAAACACTCGAACGAGGAATCACTGGCGGCAATTTTCAGGGCTGCTTTCATGCGGGGGAAATCTCCTGGCGGACAGTCACTTGTCGGCTTTTTTCAAGAGATCAATTTAGCGAGGCAGCCTTCAATGGTCCCTGATCCACATCATGTGGACACTGGTTTAGACCCTGTTGGGAAGGATTACGGCTTTTCTACTGGCTTTTGCCAAGGACTGCCGACAGGCGCTCGACCACTTCTGCCTCGGCAACCCCTTGGTTTCCGCTGATCAGGCGTGGCCCAACGCAATCGCGAACGAGACCACGATCATGCAGGCGAAGACAAAATTTAGATTCATGAAGTTTTCATCCAAAACACATGTGATGGCGCCATCTTGAATAGGTCACAAAGAAATAAAAAATTCGGCTTTATGATTTGTATCATCGAAACAATTGATGTCCGGTTGGTTTGTGTTTATCCCGCGAGTTGGCTAGTCTCGCACAAACACGCAATTACACGCAAAAGCGGGCAAAAACATGCACGATTCACACTCGGCGGCCGAACTCCCTCATGTGCGCCGGCAAAAAATCCTGTTGATTCTCGAACGTGACGGCAAGGTCATGGCGGCCGAGCTGAGCCAGCATTTCGCGGTGTCCGAAGACACCATTCGCCGGGATCTGGCGGAACTGGCGACCGCCGGGCTGGTGCAGCGGGTGCATGGCGGGGCGTTGCCGCGGCCCAAGGACACCGGCAAGGATTATTTCACCCGCGTCAGTGAAACCGACGAGGTGAAAACTCACCTGGCACAACTCGCCGCACGCCAGGTACACAACGGCCAGATTGTGATTTTCGATTCGGGTAGCACGACGCTGCAGATCGCCCGATCACTACCGTCGGACATTGCCATTACGGCTATTACCGCCTCGCCGATGATCGCGATCACCTTGGCCGAATACAAAGGCATTACGGTGATTCTGGCCGGCGGACAACTCAACCCCGCGACCATGTCGGCCAGCGGGCATGAAACCCTGCGGCTGATCGAGGGCATCAAGGCTGATCTGCTGTTCACGGGCGTCTGTGCGATTCACCCGGACGTCGGCATCAGCTCCCTGCATTTCGATGAGGTGCCGGTCAAACAGGCGATGCTCGCCAGCGCCTCCCATGTCGTTGCTGTCACCACCGCCGACAAACTGGGGGCGGTGGAGCCGTTCGTGGTCGCGCCATGCCAGCGCATTCATACCCTGATCACCGAACGCCACGTGGCGTCGGGTAATGTCGAGGACTATCGGAAACTCGGGATTGAGGTGGTGCAGGTGGAGGCGTGAGTTCAGCCGCCCGTCATGTTCATGAAGCGAACCACCTGGACATCGTCGTTCACTTCGAAATTGTGTCGATAGGGCTTGAGTTTCATCGCCTCGATGATGGCCTTTTCCAGGCGCTCGGGATGTCCGGGATGGCTGCGCAACACGGCCTTGAGGTCGACGGCGTGTTCATTGCCCAGACACAGCAGCAGACGGCCTTCCACCGTCAACCGAACCCGATTGCAGGTGCCACAAAAGTTGTGGCTGTGGGGGGAAATGAACCCCAGGCGAATCTGCGGTGCCTCGGCCAGGCGCCAGTAGCGCGACGGGCCTTGGGTCGACTCGGCGGACTCGATCAACGTGTAGCGCTCGGCGATCCTCTCACGGACCTGGCTGCTTGCGTAAAACGACTCGGCGCGGCTGTGTTCATGAATGGTGCCCAGCGGCATTTCTTCGATGAAAGAAATGTCGAGATGTCGGTCGATGGCAAAGCTCACCAGATCGTTGATCTCATGGTCGTTACGGCCCTTCATCACCACGCAATTGAGTTTGGTGTGGCGAAATCCCGCGGCGTTGGCCGCGTCGATGCCGCTGATGACCTGCGCCAGATCGCCGGTGCGCGTCAGCTCACGAAAGCGTTGCGGGTCCAGGCTGTCGAGGCTGATGTTGAGCCGTTTGACCCCGGCCTCGAACAAGGGCGTTGCGAGCTTGCCCAGCTGCGAACCGTTGGTGGTCATGCACAGTTCACGCAGGCCGGGCAGGGCGGCGATCTTTTCGCACAGTTGCACCACGCCTGGACGGATCAGCGGTTCGCCGCCCGTGAGGCGGATCTTGCGGGTGCCCAACGCCACGAAGCTTTCGGCCAGTTGATAGATTTCTTCCAGGGTCAGTACCCGTTGCCGGGGCAGAAACTGCATGTCTTCGGCCATGCAATACACGCAACGGAAATCGCAGCGGTCGGTGACAGACATCCGCAGATAGTCCACTCGCCTGGAGAACCCATCGATCAAGACTCGCTCTGACATGAACCCTTCGCCTGCATCCGTGAAATGAGTATTCCGCTAGCCCCGGAATTGTTGTGCGCAGACTAAGAGCAACTTTAGAGGGGCGTCCAATCACTATTAATGACCGGCTGATCGACAGGGTCGATGAAGGATTAGATTGCAAAAAAAAACCGGAGCCCCATGACAGGGCTCCGGTTTTTTTCTATCGGCCTTCCGAACTTATTGCGCCCCGAACATCGCCGTCCAGTAAATCCCCGGATCACTCTTCGGATCAACCGCATAGGCCGCGCCCAACTCCCGGTACTGTGGGTTCATCAGGTTGGCGCAGTGACCGGCGCTGGACACCCAGCCATCGACCACCTTGCGCACGGTGTCCTGGCCGGCAGCGATGTTCTCGCCGACCTGCCCGCCGCTGTAACCGGCCAATTCAGCCCGGTCACCCGGCATGCGGCCATCGCGGTCCTTGTGATCGAAGTAATTGTTGTTGGCCATTGACCGGGCATGTTCCTCGGCCGCCGTCGCCAGCGTGGCGTTCCAGGCCAGTGGCGTGGCGGCGGCAAAGGATTGCGTGCCGCACTGGCGCGCCTGGCTGCGTACGATGTTGAGCTCGGCCAGTAGCTTTTGGCCTTCCGCCTGCCAGTCGCCCAGGCGAGCGCTCAACAGTGGGCGCGCCAGCACGATGCGCCACTCGCGGTCCTGATGGCTGACGCCGACATCGACGAATTGCGGGTCCAGCACGATCTGGCAAAAACTCTCCTGAATGGCTTTCATCGCCGATGGCGCATCACGCGGCCCGGACAGGCTGATTGCCTGTACATTCTTCATCGGATAACCCGCGCTGGCCATTGCCTGCTGCAGATTGCCGACGCTGTTGGCGTTCAGCGCCAGCCGTGGGTCGCCGGCCAGCGGTGGCAGTTCCTGCGAGACCTGACCTGCGCAGCGCTGCACCTGGCTGCGGTAGAGGTTGATCGAATCAATCAGTTGTTTCTCGTCGACCGCCAACGCATTCACGGCAAACAACATCCCCAGTGACAACGTGGCAAGACGCATAGCAGATGATTTGAAACGCATGGATATCCCCTTGGGCTGACTGCGCCCATGATGCGCGATTTCCGCCCCGCGAGCGCAATGACTTTCACGCCCGAAGACAGTTTTTTTGTTCGTCTGTTGGAATCGATTCTGGCAACTACAATCAAGCAAAGTCGCCAGTTCGGCGTGCTTGCGGTTCCATCCGAAGGGTCGATCATGCGAGTTGTCTGGATAGCCACCTGCTTGGCAATAACCCTTTTCACCGGCCAGGCCATCGCGTCTGAGCAGCAGCAAAAAAAGGAAATGGCTGAGGACAAGGCCGAAGTTCTTGAGCATAAAGCGGCAGAGAAGGGCAGCGATGTACCAGTGCCCAAGTCCCAAGCCATTACCACCTCCGAAGTTCAGGCAGTCGATCCCGCCGGTGCGTCGCCGCTGGACGATGCAATCACCTGTATGGCCCGCTCCATCTATTGGGAAGCCAAAGGAAAATCGACCACCGACATGGAAGCCGTGGCCAGTGTCGTCATGAACCGCCTGGGCCATGAGGGCTTTCCGGACACGGTATGCGCCGTGGTCAAGCAGGGTTCTGAAACCAGAAATTGTCAGTTTTCGTGGTGGTGCGATGGACGCTCGGATCAGGTCGAGGAAGAGTCCCAATACACGATTGCCAAGGAAATCGCGCGCAAGGCGCTAAACAAGCAACTGAACGACCGAACCCACGGCGCAATGTATTTTCATGACAGGAATGTGAAACCCGCTTGGGCCAGGAAATACATCAAGACCACCGAGACCTCGATGTTTCTTTTTTATAAACCGCGTGCCGGGGCGGCGAAATAGGGATGTTCGCCTGAGCGAGGTCTTCGCCATTCTTAGGCGTATATTGATAGTGTCGATCCCGATAGTTGAGGCGATGGTAAATCGTCGGTGGTGTGACAGGCGAGAGCGCTGGGGGAGCTAGATATCCCGGAACGTTTGGAGGTGTTACATGAGCCAGTATCAACGACTCTTTCTGATAGCCGGTCCAGGCATGCGTCACACTCCGGCATTGGAGCGAGCTGTCGCCATAGCCCAAGCCACAGGCGCAGCGCTGCACATCACGGTGTTTATCGAGGACTCCCACCTGTTGGGTTTGAAGAGCGCGGGTGCACGTTTTCGTGAGGCCTGTCAGCAAGAAAACGAAAAATGGTTGCAGGATGAGGCCGATCTAATACGCGCGCGCGGGGTCGTGGTGAGTACCGAAGTGCTTGTTACGCGGACTGCGCTGCAAGAAATACTTCGACATGTGGCAGAAATGCAGCCGGATCTGGTGATCAAGGACGTGCAACACGAATCAGCACTCAAGCGCGTTTTCATTACGCCTCTGGATTGGCACCTGTTGCGCGAATGTCCGGTGGCGGTGCATTTGGTCAGTGAAATCAGGTGCCCACTTCCGCGGGTGGTCGTGGCGGCAGTCGATCCCTCACAACCTGAGACTCAGATTACGGGCATCAACGAGCGCATCATCCAGGCAGCGAACGGATTGTCCATGCAATGCTGCGCGGAACTGCATTTGCTGCATGCCTACGATCTGTCGCTGACCCATATATCCGACGCAGGCGCTGGTGCCGTGACGATGCCAGGTTTCAGCAATGAAGTGCGCAAGTCACTGCAAAAGTCATTTAGCGCATTGGCCGACCACTACGGCGTGCCCACTGAGCGCCAACACTTCGTTGAAGGGCCACCTGGCAAAGCCCTGGCTGACTTTGCAGCCCATCACCGGGCCGATGTGATCGTCATGGGAAATGCGCATCGCAAGGGACTGGGCAAATGGGTGGGCAGTACGACAGAGCATGTTCTGTACCAGGTGCCCTGCAACATTTTCGCCGTTAGCGGGTCTGCGAATCAGTGAATGTATTGGCGACGCTGTGCACCTCCTCATTGGTATTTGATGGCAATGCCTTTGAGCTTGCGACCCTGAATCGTATCGATGTTGCGGCTCCACAGAGGACCCGTCACGTAAGCCGCGACGGGTTGGATCTGGTCGTAAACCACCACCACCGCGTTTGCACCCAGCTTGGCGCCTTCTTCACGTAGCTTCTGTTCAACCTGGGTGATGGGAGGTGCGGGTTCGACGCTGGCATCGATGAGGATTTCACCCAGCCGTATGTGGGGGCGCGTCGGTTCGGTGCGTAATATCTGCACGTCGCTGGGCAGGGTCGGCGCGGGATGCTCGACCCCGACGTAGGCGGTTGTCTGCGCATCCACTGTGGCGCAGGCGTTTAACGCAAGTGCGCTGACAATGAGCGCTGCGATGAATAAAGGCCTGTGCAAATTCGAGAGTCGAAGCAATGCATGAGTAGCCATGTCAGCCATTCCTTTACCGGGAGTGATTAAACTGCCAACGCCTGTTGGTCGGCGGATCAGGGTTCAACGGCGGATGAATGCCCAGAGATCGGCGTTCAACTTGTCAATCGCGGCCTTGAAATCCTGCGCGGTGATTTTCTGGCTCTCGTTTGACAGCTGCTTGCCGAACACCTTGCGTACAACCCTGGCCACGATCTCGTTGTTTTTCTCGTCGACGAGCTCGGCCTCGATATACAGCTCGGTGTCCTGGTCGCGGTGACCGGTAGCTGCTTGTGTCGCCCCGACGACGGCGGCGATGGGCACCACTTCATACCATTTCATGCCTTCGTTCGAAGCGCTCACCCCGGTGATCGCCGCGCGCATGATCAAGGTTTTCGAGCCTTTTGGCGCGGCACTCGAGCGCGACACTACGCGGTACTTCTGCCCCAGCGTTGCCCTGACCTTGCTGCTCATGTAGTTGCGGATGTCATCGAGTGTCTGCTGGTTGACTCGCTCATTGGGCTTGGGCGCCGGATACAGTTCCAGACGCTCGAACGCAATCGTGTTGTACGCATCGGGGTTCCACGACGGGCTCACCCAACGCATCGTCGTGCCGCCACTGGGAGTGGCTACTTCCTGCAGATTGTCGTAGTTGGACAGGTAGCCGGAGTACTGTTCCTTCTCGGTGACTTTGGAAGTGCAACCGCCGAGCAGAAGCCCGGCCACGGTGGCACCGATGAGCAAATTTCGGGACAGATTCATGATGCTGTGTGCTCCTCGGATGAAGTCGTTCTGGTGTGGCAAAGCACTCAAAAACGCCAGGTCATGTTCCCGGTCACGGCTTGAATCCAGGCACTGTCGAATTGACCGGAAATTCGATTGCCCGAAACGTTTTTGGTCTGGTCCACCGGCATGTCGCCAATCCAGATCATGGCCCAGCTGACATTGACGTCGGTGACCTTGTTCAGCGCATAGGTGGCTCCTGTCGCAAGGCGCCAGGATTCAGCCATCGGTACGGTCACGGTGCGATTATGGTCGGACACGGCACTGCTGTCGTAAGCCACGCCGACGTTCCACAGCCATTGCGGTGTGGCCTGGTATTGCGCGCCGAGCGACAGGTGCCAGGTGTCCTTGAAGTGTGCGTCCACCGTGGTTGACTGGGCACCGAGCGCCGTGGTGTCCACCTGCACGGCGATGTCGCCGAACTCCGACCAGTCCTGCCAGTTCACCGAAGCCAGCAAGGCCCATTGTCGGTCGAGTTGCTGGAACAGGCTCAGGGTGACCGTTTGTGGAACGGTCATGTCAAGCTGGGTGTTCCGGCCGTTGAGGCGATCCAGCGCCGGGCCGTTGCCTTTGACATCCAGCCCGTCTTCGAAATCCAGGTCGACCTTGCTGGTGTAGGTCAGGCCAATGCGAGTGCCGGTTTGCGGGGCGTAAATCAACCCGACGTTGGCGCCGAACCCCCAATCTTTATCCTTGTATTTGAACTGGCCGTCCCCGCGGTCGGTAAAGCCGAACGGCGAACGGTCAATCGCGGTCTGGGCCTGGAGCATGCCGTACATGGCTTTTACGCCGAGCCCCACCGACCATTGCTCGTTAAAGCGGTACGCCACGCTGGGCACCAATGACAAACCACCCAGGCTGGCGTTTTGCGCGAAGTAACGCCCGGACCACTCGTTGTCGTAGTTGACCGCCAGGCCGAAGTCGGCGTACTGGCCGAAGCCGACGCTCCAGTGGTCGTCCAGTTCATGGCTGATGAAAAAGCTGCCGCCGGGAATCGGATCGAGGGCATTGCCACTGCCGCTGCCAGGCACATTGGTGTCGGCATCGCGATCGAAGCTCAGGTCGCCATACAGCACCTGCAAGCCACCGGTAATCTGCGTGCCTGGCAGGTAGCTCAGTCCCGCCGGGTTGCTGGCAATAGTCGAAGGACCCTGGGCACGGGCGGCGGCACCGGCATTGGCCAGGCCAACGTTATCGGTGCCGATTTCGTAGAGCATGATACCGCCGGCCCAGGCTTGCTGACTGCACAGGGCCAATAACGTGAAGGCGGGCATTGCACCTGATCTGGTTTGCATGGATTAGATCCCGGCAAGTGTGCATTTTCGAAATAAGGGTAATAGCCATCATCGAGAAACATTGAACCAGCATGGTTCGATCACTCATAAGTGGTAGTTCATATTCTCGATATTGGAAGGGGCGAGATACGAATAAAGTTGCCAGCGCTGCGCGTTTATTGAGAACAGTTATGAGCTATACCCAATATTCCCCCATGCACTTCTTCCACTTTTGGAGGTTGTTTATGAATACCCGCATCGTCCCGTTCGCGCTGCTCATGGCAAGTCTGCTCGGTTGCAGTACCGCTTCAAACCACTCAATGAATTTGCCTCTGGCTGCCACCCACGCCAATGTGGGTCATTCTGGCAACGCCATATTGACCGCCGAAGGCAATCAAACCAATTTTGACTTCTATATCACGGGTGTTCCGAACGGAACCATCCTGCCCCCGCGCATTTACACGTTCATCAATAAAGGCAGTTGCCAGCAACCCGGGCCAGTCGCCTATGCAATGAACGATAAGGTCAATACAAAAAGCGAAGCAGGGTCCAACGGTTGGAGCTTTTACCGTAATGCGCCTGTCGCAACATCAGAGTTGCTTTCCGGAAAATATTCCATCGTCGTACGGACATCACCCGAAGATGGCAGCGTCGATATCTTTTGCGGCGATGTCGCGCAGGCAAAGCACTGAAATGATGCGATGAACAACTGGAACATGTTGTCGGTCGGACAGCTGCTCTGTGAGAAGGAGCTGACACTAACGCCGTGGCTGATCAGCTGCCATAAATGACGGGCGTCCCAAACAGGCGCCCGTCGCTGAGCGGCAAAAACCGCACTAGACTCCCTCGTGCGCCTTAAACCGTACGGGCTCATATAACAAGGGGGAATGATTCTGTATGCAGTACTTAGGCTAATCGCACGGTGGTCGTTGCACCCAGAATCAATGCAGTTGTGCACTTGTCACCGGCCAACATAATGAAACAACGAGGTTGCTGGTATGAATAAGCTATCGGATCGTTTCAAGTTGTCTGTCGTGTTTGCTGCACTGTTGTCATTGAACGGGCTTGCCCACGCCGCTCAAACAGAAAAGACCAATATCCTGTTCATCGTCTCCGATGACACCGGTTATGGCGATTTGGGCCCCTATGGCGGTGGGATCGGGCGCGGCATGCCTACACCCAAAATCGATGAGCTGGCGGCAGAAGGTGTGACGTTCTATTCCTTCTATGCACAGCCAAGTTGCACCCCTGGCCGGGCGGCCATGCAAACCGGGCGCATCCCCAATCGCAGCGGCATGACCACCGTGGCTTTCCAGGGCCAGGGCGGTGGTTTGCCAGCAGCCGAATGGACACTGGCATCCGTGTTGAAGACCGGCGGCTACGACACCTATTTCACTGGGAAATGGCATTTGGGCGAAGCCGACTACGCGCTACCTAATGCCCAGGGTTATGACGTGATGAAGTACGTCGGCCTGTATCACCTGAATGCCTATACCTACGCCGACCCAACGTGGTTTCCCGACATGGATCCGGAAACCCGGGAGATGTTCCAGAAGGTGACCCAAGGCGCGCTGTCGGGCAAGGCCGGCGAAAAGGTGGTTGAAGAATTCAAGGTCAATGGTCAATACGTGGATACGCCTGTCGTGGAGGGTAAACCCGGCGTGGTCGGCATTCCTTTTTTTGATAACTATGTCGAAAAGGCTGCGCTGGAGTTTCTCGACACAGCGGCAAAATCGGACAAGCCGTTTTTCATCAACGTCAACTTCATGAAAGTGCACCAACCGAACTTGCCGGCCCCGGAGTTCGTTCATAAATCGATGTCCAAATCCAAATATGCCGATTCGGTCGTCGAACTCGATACCCATATTGGCCGCATCATGGACAAGCTCAAGGCGCTCGGCCTGGATAAGAACACGCTGGTGGTTTACACCACCGACAACGGGGCCTGGCAGGACGTTTATCCGGATGCCGGTTACACCCCGTTTCGCGGCACCAAAGGCACGGTGCGTGAGGGCGGGAACCGGGTACCGGCCATTGCCGTGTGGCCAGACAAGATCAAGCCGAATACGAAAAACCACGAGATACTCGGTGGCCTGGATTTGATGGCGACTTTCGCCTCAGTGGCTGGAGTGAAGCTGCCCGAGAAGGATCGCGAAGGTCAACCGATCATCTTCGACAGTTACGACATGACGCCAGTACTCACCGGTAGCGCCCCTTCGCCGCGCAAGGAGTGGTTCTACTTTACCGAGAATGAATTGTCCCCGGGCGCGGCCCGTGTCGGGAACTACAAAGCGGTATTCAACCTGCGAGGCGACGATGGCGCACAAACAGGCGGTCTCGCCGTGGACTCGAACCTGGGCTGGAAAGGCGCCCAAAAGTATGTGGCCACCGTGCCGCAGGTTTTTGACTTGTGGCAAGACCCGCAAGAACGCTACGACCTGTTCATGAACAACTTTACCGAGCGGACCTGGACCATGGTGCCGATCTCGGCAGCGATCATGAAGCTGATGAAAACCTACCTTGATTACCCGCCACGCAAATTGCAAAGCATGGGCTATGACGGACCGATCGAGCTGTCGCAATACCAGAAATTCCAATACGTGCGTGATGCGCTGAAAAAAGAAGGCATCAACTTGTCACTGCCTAACGGCAACTGATCAAACCCGCTGAAAAATGGCGGCCTCTCCGGAGGTCGCCACTGTCGAGAGTCGGGCTCTTTAAAAAAAACGTCGAGATAGGCAGGCATTGGCCGGTCGGAGCCCCACTGATGCAATTGGTCGCGATCCCGGTCAGCCGCGAGGCGGCTTGCCTATTATTACTAGACAGAAACGCAAACCACCTTTGACTTTGAGGGCGTGAGTCATGATCTCCAGACTTGAGCTTCGCCACATCATTGAATGTGGTTTTCTGCCTCTTTCTTGCACTTGCACCGCAAATCCGGATGGATCGCTCATGATAAAAGTGATCGACCCGTCAACGGGTCACGTGGAATTGTTGGTCACGGGTGTCAGAACCGAAACACTAACGTCCAGCCGTGCTATCGCGGAGTTGATCAGCGAATTACGAGGTGAAATGCTGGCTTTGAAAACAGAGCTTCCCTGTCAGAACTCTGTTGGCTGACAGCTAATTTAAAGTTTTACGTCCAGCCGAATCAGATTCGGGCCGTCTTGCCGCTCTATGTAAGCGGCGACGCGTTCGCCGATCCGTTGGAAACCGAGATCGACACGGTGTTGATTAAACTTCAGTTCCCGCACCTCTAAACGGTCTATACCAATGGGCAGTCGAGGTTGTCTGACAACTACTCGATAGTCTGAGGCATCGATGGTGATGCCCAGACATGCCTGCAACAGCATAAAAATGGAGCCTGCCGCCCAGGCTTGGGGTAAACAGGCCACCGGGTAGGCAACCGGCGCCTCACCCGGACCGCGCTTGAACCCGCAAAACAGTTCTGGTAACCGCATCCCGAAGAAGGTCGCTGCCTCGAACATTCCGCTCAGGACACGGACAACGCCCAGCTGCTCGCCATACCTGGCCATACCCGCTGCGCACAGGGCTACGTCGTGCGGCCAGACCGAACCGTTGTGATATGACATCGGGTTGAACCGCACGGCTCCGGTTTCGAGTGTTCGAACGCCCCAGCCGTTATAAAAAATACTGGTCAGAAATTGCCGGGCAACGGTTTTCCCCCGTTCTGGCGAAGGTAATCCGGTGAACAGCAGGTGGCCGGCGTTCGAAGCTTTTACCTCACAACGCTTGCCATTACCGTCGAGCGCTATTGCGTAAAATTGCTGATCCTCCATCCAGAAGCACCGCTCGACTGCCTGGCGTAACCTGACTGCGATGTTTTGCCAGCGAACTGCGGCGTGTTCATTGCCTCGTTGTCTGGCCAATGTGCTCATGCTCAAAAATGCACGCCATGCATAACCTTGCACTTCTACCAAAGCGATGGGGCCTTCGGGATTACGGCCATCGCGATGAAAAATAGCATCATGACTGTCTTTCCAGCCTTGATTGGCCAAGCCGGTGACTTCCCCGCGCTGATAGCTGATGAAGCCTTCGGCATTCTTCAACGCATTGCTTTCCATCCAGAGCGTGGCCAATTCCAATGCGGGCCAAAGCGCATCAATGAACGCCAGATCGTTGGTCCGTTTTGCATAGGCTCCGGCCAGCATCACAAACAAAGGCGTCGTATCGACGCCCCCGTAATAGCGCGCAAAGGGTAATTCGTTGAGTTTCGACATTTCTCCCTGACGCGTCTCGTGCATGATCTTTCCTGGTTCGGCATCGCTGAAGGTCGAAACCTCCTTGGCTTGATGAGCCGCCAGGTAGGCGAGCACACCTCGCGCAAGGGACGGATTGAGCCAGAGTGATTGATAAGCGGTGATCACGGCGTCGCGACCAAAAGGCGTGGAGTACCAGGGGACTCCGGCATAGGGATAGGGGCCAGAGGGAAGATCGGCCGTCAGTAAAGCAAGGTCGGCACGAGACTTGTTCACCCATGCCTGGAACAACCGGCCAGAAGCCTTGATGCGCGCGCCTCGTTGCTCTTTCCTGCGCATGGACCGGCAAGCTTGAGCGGCGGCGGACCGGTAGCGTGTCCGCCCGGGCTGGACGATGCTGGAGCCCACTTCAATATAAAGTTCGTGGCTCTGATGAGCGCCGATATAGATCTGGAAACTGGCACTGTCGCCGCTGATGTGTCCTGGAAACTCAGAAAAGCTGATTGCCATGCAACGCTGCTGATTGTCCAATCCCTTGTAATGAAGCACTACGCCTTGTTCGAATATTTCAGGCTCAGAGAAGGTGCCGCGCAGTGGCCGGCTTTGGCCGCGGACCTCGAACATGTCGAGAAAGTCGCCGCAAAACCGCAGGTCGATCGGCAGTTTTCCAGGTTGGTCGCTGTAGTTGAAAAGGCTGATGCACTCGAACATTCGCTCTTCCCATAAAAAGCGTTTGCGCTCGATATGGATGACCCCCCGTGGCGTATCTTCTTCTCCCAGTGCCGGGAGCGGGTGGTTGGTCAAATGGGAACGAAAATAGACATTGTCTTGACTGACCGCTGCGGAGAGCAGCGATGGACGCTGGCCCGCCACGGTCAACTGGTACCTGGATAATAAACGAGTGTCGTGGTGAAACATGCCCACGGCGCCGCCGTCGATATCGCCAAACGCGTTGGCTACCAGGTACGTGTTGTGGTCGACCAGCACAAACAAGTTTTGGGCAATGGGTTCAATTGCGCACTGTTTGGGTTGAGGCTGTTCAGGAACGCTAAATGTTTTTTTCATGGGCTATATCAAGGCACCACGAAATCAAACCCTATCGGTAAGTGTCCGGTAGAGGTCGACATAACGTTGCGCCATCACCTTGGCTGAAAAACGTCTATCGAATACGTCACGTATCACTTGTCGATCAAGCTCAAGCACTTGGCGGGTAGCGAGAACCGCCTCATGTTCGCTATTGATTATGAAGCCGGTTACGCCATGATCAAGCACTTCGGGGACAGATCCGCAGCGCCAGGCGATGACCGGCGTACCACAAGCCATGGCTTCTATCATGACCAGGCCAAAAGGTTCGGGCCAATCGATGGGGAACAGCAGCGCCCTGGCATTACCGAGGAACTCGGCCTTGTCCCCGTCGCCAATCTCTCCGATGAATTCAATACCGGGAAGCGTCAATAAGGGGCGTATCTGCTGTTCGAAGTACTCGCGATCGGCCGCATCGATCTTGGCAGCCATTTTCAACGGCAGCCCGGCAGCGCGGGCAATGCTGATAGCACGGTCAGGACGTTTTTCCGGTGAGATACGCCCTAGAAAGGCGAGGTAAGCACCCGGTCTCGGCTGGAACGTCAAACTGGACTGCGATAAGCCGTGATAAATCGTATCGATCCAATTGGCGCAGGGTAACGGCTGGCGCTGATGTTGCGAGATCGAAACCAGGGGATAGGCAGGCCATCGAGAATAGGTGCCATCCAGGTCCTTGATATCCAGGCGGCCATGAAGGGTAGTCAAGACCTTATGGGCCATATCTTCGAAAAATGGAAAGTGCAATAAATCAATATGAAAGTGCAGCACATCGAACTCGGCCGCTCGATGGCGCAACTCATACAGCAAGTTCAAATGGCTTGCCAATTCTGACTTCAAGGGCGTGCCGTCAAGCCGCAACGCTTGATCCCGGGCGGCGACCAATGTCGCGCATGTACGGGATCCATTCGCAGCGAAGAGGGTGACGTCATGTCCCAGTTCGACCAAAGCATCCGTTAAATGAGCGACTACTCTTTCAGTTCCTCCGTAGAGAAAAGGGGGGACTGATTCGTACAGTGGCGCTATTTGTGCGATTTTCATAACCGCAATCCCCAATCAGTCAACGGTCTTGGCAACATCATGCCGTCACAGTTTTTTCGACCAATCAGGAGAGAAATAGGGTTTAACGCCGCGACAAACGGTTTTATAGATAGACCTATGGGCATGACGGATCTGGTAGCTCCAGCGTCCGCTTTCCACCCGAATCAAATTGCACAATATTAGAGGGAGAATCGGAGCCGCGGCCGGCAAAAGGCAACCGCGGCGACCGATCAATCAGGCGGCGGGGAGCAGGCCTTTCTGTTTGGCGACGTGAATCGCCAGTGCGTCCATCAAGTCCGGGGACAGGCAGTCATAGGGTTCCAGGCCGATCGAGCGCAGGCGCTCGCGAATAGCCTTCATTTGCGCTGGCGGCGTACCGGTTTCGATGATGGAGGACACGAACGCCGCGAATCCCGGCGCAGCCCATCCGCTCTGTGGCGAAAGCTCGGTGTGGACGAAGTCCAGGCCATAAAATGCATGGTCCTTGTTCTCGATGCGCCCGAATAAATGGGCGTGACACTGCTTGCAGGCGTGGCGCTGGATGGTTGCGTTTTCGTCGACAATCTCCAGTTTTTCGCCATGGGCAATGACGCTGACCTTATCTCGTGGCACCACGGCGATGACGGCGAATATCGCGTTTTGCGGTTTCCAGCATTTGCTGCAACCGCACGCGTGGTTATGCAGCGTTTGTGCGTCGATCTTGACCTCGACCTTGTCGGTCGCACACAGGCATTGCAGGGTGCCACCGGCGAAATTCTCGGCGGCGGGTTGGATACCATTGTCCAGTGCGGGGTGAAGTTGCAAGGTGCTCATGCTGGCGTCTCCGTTTCAGGGTGACAGAGTGCCTGGGCCGTGCCCCAGACCGGTAGTTCATCGGAACTCGATGACGGCGCGGCTCGATTTGCCTTCATGCATCAGATCGAACTGCGGCGGATTTTGAAAAGGGCACAGCGCATAAACGAGTGACCTCCTTCGGTGCGACCGGTCGGGTACCCAGATCAAGAATAGTCTGCGATGACGCCTTGAGCGCGGCTTGGGCCTGCGCACGGGGGAGGGACGATAAAAGGCGGGACACAAAAAACGGGCGCCGTCACGGCGCCCGTTTTCATTTATTCCGCTGCTTGAGCCCGCAAGCGTCGGCCGATCACATCCATCAAGTCACAGCCGTCGCGTAACGGAATGGCCAGCAGTTTGGAGAAGTCCGACAACACCACCGTGTATCTACAGGCCGCGTTGACGTAAATGTGCGTGGCTAATCCAGGATGAACAGGTCTCCTTCCACATCCGTATCGCCGTGTTTACGACTCTCCGCCGCAGAGTCGTAGACGATCATCAGAACCTCCCCGGGCTGCTCGCCCGATTGGAACAGACACATGCCTTCAGCGTGATCGTTGCCTTGCCCGAAAGGCACCTCCAGCACCTTCTCCAATTGATCGGTGAAGACCACGCTTTCCTCGTCGGACGCGAAACCGCCGCGCCAGCGGAAGACCGTTACCGGACCGTCCTGCTCCATCGTGGGGCCCGCCAGGATAAGCAGATCGTCACCGCGGGTGCACAGGTCACGCAAGCCCAGCCCATTGAGCGCGAAGAAGTGCTTGCGGTAGCGGCGCCCATCCGGACCGATCTTCTTCAGCACCAGCGTGTCAGTCGAGGCGTCGTTCAGCTCAGGTTCTATCTCCAGCAACACGGCCCAGCCGCGTAGCACCGGTCCACGCAGCCCCAGCAGAAGGCGCGAGCCGATCACCGCCAACCCTTCGATATCGAAGCCGTTGTCCTTACCCGGGATACGCAGGAAGTCGCGTAGCTGAGGATCTTCAGCAATGGCCGCGGTCAGGTCGTTACCGGTTTCGTTGCCCGGCAGTTGCGCCGCTGTACGTCCATCGGCATCCACTTTCCTGGCGAGTACATAGCTGTCGTTCTGTTGCACCACAGGGATGCGGGCCAGCAGAAAACGATTGCCGTCCGCCTCTACCGTCGACAGGCGCTTGATACTCTTCTGTGCAGAAGTGCCGGCCTCGGCTTTCTTTCGCTTCAGGCTATGGGAGCCCACCACCCAAAGGTAGCCACTGTCAGGGACGTAGGCCAAGCCTTCGATATCGATCTCGGCGTCTTGTTTCGGTATGGGCAGATCCAGATAGTCCAGGAGCGCAAACGATTTGTGCTCGTCGCACCTTACGACGCCGCCGGGCGCAGCATCCTGGATTTTCAGGCGTTCCAGGCTCGTGGTTTCGTCGTTCGCCACCCAGAGTGTGTCGTCAATCTGCTGAGCGACCGAAAGGCCATTGCGCAACGACGCAAACGCCGGATCAAAGCTCAACAGCGCAAAACTGCTTCGGTGGCTCATGAGCGGTCTCCTGTTTTTATGGCGCGGCGCGCCGGTTATTCAGAACCGGCTTCTGAACGTGTTCTTGGTCCAGTGCATCCACTCATCCTAGCCGACCTGTGCACCGCTGATGGCTCAGGTCCCTTCGCCGCAAGCAACCAGAATTAGTTCCGTCAACGTTCAAAATAGCCGACCAACGGTAACCCCGGCAGGCACAAAGCCTGCACTAATCACCTCGACGATCATTTGACGTCAATCTACTGCCATACCGTTTTCCTGATCAGCAGACCCAATTGACACAGCTCAATAGCGTCGGTTCGAGCGCAACTGTGGCCGCAACATTCCCCGCATACAGGATTATTGACATGATCGACCTCGCCACCTGGAATTTAAGCATCCCTGAAGGCAGCCCACCGGCCACCATAGAAACGCCTCGACTGGCGCAAGGCTTCAAGGGCCAGTATTTCAGTTCTGAAGCCGCTACCCTTTCTTTCTGGGCACCTGTAACCGGTTCCAGGACGGCCAACGCTATTTACCCGCGCAGCGAGTTGCGGGAAACCTATAGCGATGGAAGGCTACGCAACTGGCAGTATTCAGCGGCGGATAACATTCTGCGGGCGAATCTGAGCGTCAATCAGGTGCCCAGCTCCGGCAAGATCGTGATTGGTCAGATTCACAACAAGGACAGCAACAGTCCCATGGTGAAGCTGGAATACCAATACAAAACGTCGGCTTCGACGGGAAACATTGTCGCCAAGGTGCGCATGCGCGCCGACGATGAAGAGGGCCAGGTCATTACTATTGCGACGGGTGTGCCGCTCGGCCGCAACTTTTCCTACCAGCTCCACCTCAGCCCGAAGGGCGCGCTGGGCATCAGCGCAGCAGGAAACAACTGGAGAACCACCATCGACCCGAGCTGGAAGACCAAGCCACTGTATTTCAAAGCGGGCGCATATGTGCAGGACAACACCGGCTATCCCACCGAGGGTGGAAAAGTGACGTTCAGGATGCTGGAGATACAACACAACAATTAGTCGCTTCTTTAGGTCACTACCGTTGGCACGCCGATCCGAAGGGTGAAAACTTTTGTGGGTTTCCTCGTCGATCGGCTACCAAGTGGCTAGCTTTCAGTGAACTCAACCGCGCGGGCGGCAGATGCCCTCGAAGTCTTTCAAAACCATTGCGTGCGCATACAGGGGGATTGCACCGTTTCGCGATGGGCATCTATCGGCCCAAACCAGCCCCTGATGTATGTTTGTTGTCGCCATTTATTATTGGCACTCATGGAGGATTCTGACTGATGGCACGCGTGGGATTGATACTGACACCCGGTTTTGCGGACTGGGAATACGCTTTCATTGCTGGAACTGCGTCCCCGTTTTACGGGATCGACGTCAGGTTTTTCGCTCCTGTTGCGGGGCAGTTCCGCTCGCAAGGTGGATTGGCTGTAACGGTCGATAGCAGTTTGCAAGAATGTCTGGACTGGAAACCGGACGTTGTTGTCGTCATTGGAGGAATGGTCTGGGAGCGTGCAGAAGCCCCGGATATTCGGGCCTTTCTTCACGCTAGTCGTTCAAGTGGAGCGACAATTGCCGGTATTTGTGGGGGAACGCTGGCACTTGCCAGGGCCGGGCTTCTCGACACGGTTCCTCATACTTCAAACAGCGCTGATTTCTTGAAACAGAATGCCGTAGGTTATGAAGGGGGCACGCTTTATCGAAACAGTCCGGTAGCTGTGGTTGCAGACCGAATCATCACTGCTCCAGGCCCTGCACCCGTTAGTTTCACCTGCGCAGTGTTCGAAGGTGCCGGGCTATCTTCGGAAATCATTTCTCAGTTCAGGTCAATGTTGGCAGCGGAACATCGGTGATCGCTTGGTCGTAAAAACAGCCGATCCGATAAAAGGTGACGGATCTATTTAGCGAAAAAATAAATCTGTCACCTATTGAACGCTGAAACTACTCAAGCGGTTTTTTTGAACTGCGACAGTTTCTCGTACCCCGATTCTACAAACTGTCTTCTTTGTAGATAGACGACTGAAGAAACTCTGCTATCAGCGATGTAATTTGCTGTTGAATCTCCCCGCGCGGGCGAGCGTTGTTGCCATCTCGGCAAATGATGCCATCGCCTGGTACTTCTTCTTCAAGCAATGCCTGCGCGCCAGGTTTGCACATCGACAAGAAACTGAAATGGCTTGCATCGCTGATTTCGACGTAGCGGCTTGATGCCGAAGGCAGGCGTTTGACCAGATTGGCAGACTCCAACTCAGCGGGAAGCTCCTCCGACGGTACGCCGGCAGCGATCACCAGCGCGGGTACCGGCAGCGTTGCCAGGCTTTCATCGGTCATGCCCCGTGAAAGGCCCAGGTCCAAGGTAACCACAGCAGTGACGCGTTTATCGCGCCAATCGGCGGTCAATGCGGCCTTTGATTCCGAGGTGGTTGCGGGGTTTATCTTTGCGTAGACGGTGCAACTTGATAACTGCGGGTGGGCTTTGCAGTCATGGGCGAAGCGGTCTGGATCGAACCGGGCGCCGGCGATTTCCAGGGCGGTCCAGCCGCCGAGTGAATGGCCCACCACCGCAATTCGGTCATTGGCGACCAAGCCGAATTTTTCAGGTTGAGTCGTGACCCCATCAATAGCTCTGCGCAAATCAACGGGCCGCTGCCATAACTGCGCCGCTGCTGGAGGGCTACGGTCATGAGTGGTAGTGCCGGGGTGGTTGATTGCGGCGACGATGTAACCCCTATGAGCCAGAGCACTGGCAAGCCAGATCTGGTTGCTCCAGTTACCTCTGTACCCGTGGGAGAGCACCAACAATGGATGCTTGCCAGCAGCAGGCGGCGCGTCGCGAACGGCAGAAGCCCCGACGAACACTGCATCATCACCAATCATTTGCGTGGCTGCGGTAGTTGCACTGGGGTACCAGACGACCATTTCTAGCGCACGGTCATTGTGCGAGTCCGCCAGTGTGGAAGCGTGGAAGCCGACAGGGTTCTCGTCAGCGAGTGCGAGAGTCGTCAGCCCGGTCAACAACAGGGCGCCAAAAGCTATTTTCAATGCCGTTTCTTCCTTGATTAGACAAGTGCATGGTATGAGTTCAGCGCCCGTTTATAACGCAAGGTGCTCAAAGTTTGTAGCCAATCTGCCGCAACAGGCTCTTGCGCCACAGGATGTCTTCCTCGCCTTCAATGTCACGGGCACAGAAGCCATCCACTACGCCGAGAATCGCTCGCCCTTGCTCCGTCTCGGCGAGAATCACCTCAGTCGGATTGGCCGTTGCACAAAAAATGCGGCACACCTCTGGAACCATTTTGACGGCGTTCAACACGTTTACGGGATAGAAGCCATCGTCGAGGAAAATGATGAAGCTATGGCCTGCGCCAATGGCTGTCGCATTCTTCTGGGCCAGTTCGATCATGGCGGTATCGGTGCCGGACCAGCGCACCAGGCATTTGCCGGAAGCTTCGCAAAAGGCCACGCCAAAGCGGATTCCCGGCACGGCATTGACCAACGCTTCGTGGATGTCCTCGACGGACTTGATGAAGTGCGTCTGCCCCAGAATGAAGTTCGTCGCTTCCGGTTTATCGATTTTCAACGTGCTGAGTTGCATCTCGAACGCCTCCTTCCACGATGTCGTTAATCTTCAGCCTAGCGTGAGAACGAGCCGGACGTTGATCGCCGCTGCGGTTGATACTTGAAAATACAAAAGACCCCGGTGCTGACACAGTGCAGATACATCAGTGCGCTTTCATGGGCCAGCCCCCACTCATAGAGAGAATTGCCATGTACCGCAAACTGCAGCAGGTCGCGAAGTTCCTCAGCCAGAGCGCCCGTTTGATGGTCGGAGTGCCCGATTACGATAACTACGTTGCGCAAATGGCGCTCAATCATCCCGGCGAGCCGGTCATGAGCTATTCAGCGTTTTTTCGAGAGCGTCAGGAGGCCCGTTTCGGCCGTGGAAAATGCAATACCCGTTGCTGCTAGAACTTCGCATAGTTCAACGCATCGACAATGGCCGAGCCGCCGATGCCGGTCAGCATCAGTACCTGATGACCATCTTGCGACGCGATGTCAGTGGCTGTTAAATCAGACAGACCACTTTTAAGGTCAAAAGAAAGCCGCCACCATGCACACCATCGGACTCATCGTTTACCCCGGTTTTCAGGTGTTGGGCCTGGCCATGTGCGCCACGTTCGAGTTGGCCAACATGGCCACCGACGAGCCGGCGTACGACATTGCCTTGCTGTCCGAGCTCGGCGGCACGGTGCAGACTTCCGCCGGTTTTGGCGTGGAAACCACAGCGTTCGACCAGCGCTCGTTCGACACGCTGCTGGTGATGGGCGACAACCTGATCCGCCCGGTATCCCCGGGCATGGTGGCGTTTTTGCGCAACGCCAGTCGGACTACCCGGCGTCTGGGCTCGATCTGCACCGGCGCGATTGCGCTGGCCGAGGCCGGGTTGCTCGACGGTCGGCGGGCGACCACTCACTGGTGTCACGCGCCGGCGCTGCAGAAGGCGTACCCGCAGGTGAAGGTCGAGGAAGACCGGATCTTCATCAATGACGGCAACATCTGGACGGCGGCGGGCATGAGCGCTTGTGTCGATCTGGCATTGGCCCTGGTTGAAGGCGACCTGGGCGCGGAAGTGGCGCGGCGGGTCGCCCGGCAATTGGTGGTGTATCACCGACGCGCGGGAGGGCAGTCGCAGTTTTCGGTAATGCTCGAACTGGAGCCCAAGACCGATCGCATCCAGGCCGCGTTGGCCTATGCCAAGCAGAACCTGAAGTCCGCGCTGTCGGTCGAGGAACTGGCCAGTGCCGCCCACCTCAGCCCCCGGCAATTCAGCCGTGTGTTCCATGCCGAAACCGGGCAATCACCGGCCAAGGCCATCGAAAACCTGCGGGTAGAAGCGGCGCGTCTGATGATGGAAACCGGTCGGCACCCCATCGACGTGGTGGCGACCGATACCGGTTTTGGCGATCGAGAGCGGATGCGTCGGGCGTTTATCCGCGCATTTGGCCAGCCACCACAGGTCATCCAGCGCGCCAATCGCGGTTGATGCCAGTCAGTCAAACGTGACACTGAACCTGTGGCGAGGGAGCTTGCTCCCGCTGGGTCGCGAAGCGGCCCCCTTACCCCAAAAAAGAAGGGGACTGCTGCGCAGTCCAGCGGGAGCAAGCTCCCTCGCCACAGGTTACTCATCGATTGCCGCGAGTGATGCGCGGGATGTCCTAAAAGGTGGCGTATTCGACATTTCGGCCTAAATATTATTGGCGTAATTTTTATCTCGTTGAAGTCCATTCCCTCAATGAGATCACCGCCATGACCCTCGTAAAAGCCGCCGCCGTCCAAATCAGCCCCGTTCTTTACAGCCGTGAAGGCACCGTCGACAAAGTGGTGCAGAAAATTCTCGAACTCGGCGAGCAGGGCGTGCAGTTTGCCGTGTTCCCGGAAACCATCGTGCCTTACTACCCGTACTTCTCGTTCGTTCAGTCGCCTTTCGAAATGGCGGCTGAACACCTCAAACTGCTGGATCAGGCCGTCACTGTTCCTTCGGCTGCCACCGAGGCCATCGGCGCCGCCGCCAGACAGGCCGGCATGGTGGTTTCAATCGGTGTCAATGAACGTGACGGCGGTACGCTGTACAACGCGCAGTTGTTGTTCGACGCCGACGGCAGCCTGATTCAGCATCGGCGCAAGATTTCCCCGACCTATCACGAACGCATGATCTGGGGCATGGGCGACGGCTCAGGCCTGCGCGCCACCGACAGCGCGGTAGGGCGCATCGGCCAGTTGGCGTGTTGGGAACATTACAACCCGCTGGCTCGTTATGCCTTGATGGTTGACGGCGAACAGATCCATGCGGCGATGTATCCAGGATCGTTTGCGGGGCCTTTGTTCGCTTCACAAATGGAAGTCAACATTCGCCAGCATGCATTGGAGGCGGCGTGCTTCGTAGTCAACTCCACCGCTTGGCTGAACCCTGAACAACAGGCACAAATCATGGCCGACACCGGTTGCCCCATCGGCCCGATTTCCGGTGGTTGCTTTACCGCGATCATCAGCCCGGACGGCGTGGTGCTGGGCTCGCTGACCGAAGGCGAAGGCGAAGTGATCGCCGACCTCGACATGGGCCTGATCGATAGGCGCAAACGCATGATGGATTCGCGCGGTCACTACAGCCGCCCGGAATTGTTGAGCCTGTTGATCGACCGTACACCGACGAGCCATGTGCATGAACGCAGTGCACATCCGAAGTTGATGGTGAGCGAGGTGGTAGAAGAAACCAGTCGTTAAGCGGCTGAGACCGTGTCGACCCCATCGCGGGCAAGCCACGCTCCCACAGGGGAAATGCATTCCAATGTGGGAGCGTGCGATGCGATGATCCGACTTGCCCGCGATGGGGCCATTACAGGCGCTAAAAAACTCCGGCCTTACAGTTCCTGACCCAAAAAGATCAACGTATTGCCATGGGCCTCGGCCGCTGCGCGTTGGTTGTAGCTGTCGCGATGCGAGCAGTTGAAGCCATGTTCGGCCTCCGGGTACACGACAATTTCGACGTTATCGTTGTTCTCGAAACGTTCGGCGATCTTTTCCACGGCTTCCAGTGGGATGTGGCTGTCCTGTTCGCCGAAGTGCATCAGCAGCGGCACTTCGATTTCATCGGCGCGGTCCAGCTGATTCTGGATTCCGCCGCCGTAATAGGCGATGGCCACGTCCACCAACCCATTGGCGGCGGTGTGGTACGAGAGCAAACCACCGAAGCAGTAACCAATCGAAGCGATACCGCCGTCCAGCCCCGGTTGGGCTTTCAAGGCGTCGATGGCCAGTTCGATGTCGGTCTGTGCCTTGTCGACGTCGGTGGCGTTCATCAAGTCGACGGCGCGTTTCCAGCCGGCCTCGTCGTAACCCAGTTCGATACGGTGGCCGTTGCGCCAGAACAGGTCCGGTGCAATCACCAGGTAACCGTCGGCAGCGTATTGTTCAGCGACCGAGCGGATGTGTTCATTCACGCCAAAGATTTCCTGGATCAGCACGATCCCCGGGCCTTTGCGGGTATGCGGAATGGCCAGGTAAGCGCCGAATTTGCCGTCAGCGCTGTCGATCTCGATCCATTGGGTGGTCACGCTCATGGTGGTTCCTGTCTTCGCAAGTGAGTGGGGTGAAGGTTACTGGGCTGCGTTGTCTTGAGGCTTGGCAGCGCCTGCATACGTTTCCATCATTCGGCGAAACCGTCCACTGCCAATACCGGTGGCGCTTCAGCGCTTGTCGCGACGCCAGTAGACTCGAGCCAGCAGCGCATCGAGGCTGAGCTTGCCGGCACCCGAGAGCAACAGCGGCATAAAGGCCGCAAGATAGATCAGCGGCAGTTTGAAATTGCCGTGGCCTTTGTTACTGATGGCATAACCCTGAGCAAGCTCACTCAATGTAGACCAATCGGCCGGCCAGTGAACGGCAGCGGTCGCGACGACCGTGACCACGATCAAAATCAACGCCGAGATCCGGGTTCCCAGGCCGACCAGTATGGCCAGGGCACAGATCAGTTCAGCCCACATCGACAGTTCCCAGTTCAGCGTGGCTGGCACGTGGTTGAAGGGGAACGGGAAGTTGTCCTGAATATCGGCGAACCAGTTTTCGCCATTGAATTTTTCCAGGCCTGATTCGAAGAACTCCCAGGCGAGGAACACCCGCAGGGTCAGTGGCGCGATCCAGCTACCGACGCAGTCGAGCTTCAGATGCAAGCCTTTTACGGCCGACGAGAGTGAGGTGGTCATGGAGATCTCCGTTCAGTCAGGGAGGAGGGGCACCGCGGTGCCCCACGCAAAGGGTTACTTGCTGGCGCCGCACTTGCCTTCGCCGCATTTGCCTTCGCCACATTTACCTTCCGCCGGTTTTTCTGCCGAGTCGGCCTGGGCCTGGCTATAGCCGTGGGTCAGTTGTTTCATGCTGAACGCCTCGGACTCAGAGGCTGAAGCCGCGTTGGACACGGCCAGGCCACCAGCGATGATCAGGCCGAGGGTCAAGGAAGAAGTCGAGAGTTTGAACATGGTGATACTCCGTAGCATTGAGTGAGTTGAACGCTTTGATTGGCGCGGCCAATCGACGGGCACAGTTCATCAAGCAGGTGTATCTGCGATGTGTCTTTGGCGAGGGGTTTTAGGGGCGGGGTGTGTCGGCAGGGGCGCTGTACACACTGTGATACGTAACCCTGAAATTTCTCGGCCAACCCGAAATCCTGTAGCAGCTGTCGAGCCCTAGCGAGGCTGCGTTCGGCTGCGAAGCAGCCGTAAACCCAGTGCACGCGATTAACCTGGACTACCGAGCCGCTGGATTTCACGACTGCTTCGCAGCCGAACGCAGCCTCGCTAGGGCTCGACAGCTGCTACAGGGGTAGTGTTTCAGTCGTGCAGATATCGCATGCTCCTGCAGGAAACTGTGATCCAGCACTGACCAGTGGCGTCTAGCGTCTGTGTCCCCGCGATCCCATGGGGCGAGACTTCGGAACCCTGCATGCAAGCGCTGTTGAACGAGATCCTTGACGCAGTTCGTCCCCTGATCGGCCAGGGCAAGGTGGCTGACTATATTCCCGCCCTCGGTATAGTGCCGGCCGATCAGTTGGGCATCGCGGTGTACGGCAATGACGGCGAACTGTATTGCGCCGGCGACGCCCATACGCTGTTCTCGGTGCAGAGTATTTCCAAGGTGTTCAGCCTGGTGCAGGCCATCGAACACTCCGGCGAAACCATTTGGACGCGCCTGGGTCACGAGCCTTCCGGCCAACCGTTCAATTCGCTGGTGCAACTGGAATTCGAACGCGGGCGACCGCGCAATCCCTTCATCAACGCCGGTGCGCTGGTGATCTGCGACATCAACCAGTCACGCTTTGCCGCGCCGGCGCTGTCGATGCGCGACTTTGTCCGTCGGCTGTCCGGCAACCCGCAAGTCATGGTAGATGGCAAGGTCGCCGAGTCGGAATACCAGCATCGCGCGCGCAATGCTGCGATGGCCTACCTGATGCAATCGTTCGGCAATTTTCACAACGATGTCGAAGCGGTGCTGCGCAGTTATTTCAGCCATTGCGCACTGCGCATGAGCTGCGTGGATCTGGCGCGGGCGTTCTGTTTCCTGGCCAACGATGGTTTCTGCAAGCACAGCGGCGAACAGATCCTCACCGCGCGCCAGACCCAGCAAGTCAACTCGATCATGGCCACCAGCGGCCTCTACGATGAAGCCGGCAACTTTGCCTATCGCGTCGGTTTACCGGGCAAGAGCGGCGTGGGCGGGGGAATTGTCGCGGTGGTGCCGGGGCAATTTACCGTGTGCGTCTGGTCGCCGGAGTTGAACACCGCCGGCAACTCCCTCGCGGGCATGGCCGCGCTGGAGCTGCTGAGTCAGCGGATTGGCTGGTCGGTTTTCTAGGCACGGTACTGCCGCTCGACGGCCATCCTGGAAAACCGGAAATGCTTTTAGCGAGGAAACGGGCCGCCGGGTTTTCGATCAGTGGCCAGGCGTGCGGTTAATGACGCTCCAGGGATTTTCCTATACATTTTCCGACCGCCCCCTGCATGGTGAAACCGCTTCATGTCTCTTGCGCTCGAACGTCTAGTCGCTGGCACAGCTATCCCTTTCGCCGGGAATCGTGTCTCTGTGGTCAGCCCCGAATTGGCCGCGCGTTTTCAGCCCGGGGACCATTTGCTGGTGGAGCAGGTCAGCGGCGAATTGTTACTGATTCCGGTAGTCGACCAGCAAGCGGCGGCCATTGCAATCGAGCGGGCGGAAGCGGCTTTCAGCGCAATATCCGCGGTTTCCGATCAAGCCATCAGCGAGTTCTTCGATCGCTTCGCCCAACGCCTGGAAGACCCTGCCTGCTGGGCTTTGATCGAAGCCGCCAACCTGGCCGATATCGAACGAGCCAAGGCCCGCGGGCGCTCCACCACGCGCCTTCTGGCGGATGAACGCATGCGCCGCGACATGATCGCCGGCCTCAGGGCCTGGCGCGATGCGTCGGCTACGCGCGGCAAGGTGGTCAGTTGCGTCGAGCATGACGGCTGGAAAGTCGAGCAAGTGGTTTCTCCGCTGGGCATCGTCGCGTTCGTCTTCGAAGGCCGGCCGAATGTTTTCGCCGACGCCGCCGGTGTGTTGCGCACGGGTAACACAGCGGTGTTGCGAATCGGCAGCGATGCGTTGGGCACGGCGCAAGCCATCGTCACCCACGCGTTGAATCCGGCACTGAGCGACGCAGGGTTGCCTGCCGGCGCGGTGTCGCTGGTAGAAAGCGTCAATCACGCGGCCGGTTGGGCAATGTTCGCCGACCGACGCCTGTCACTGGCGGTGGCCCGTGGTTCGGGGCGCGCCGTCAGCCAGTTGGGCAGCATCGCCCAACAGGCTGGCACCGCCGTCAGCCTGCACGGCACCGGTGGCGCCTGGCTGATCGCCGACAAGGATGCCGATGCCCAGCGCTTTGCCGCGGTAGTGCGCAACTCGCTGGATCGCAAAGTCTGCAACACAATGAATGTCTGCCTGATTCACCGTGACCGTGTCGCAGAATTGTTGCCGCTGTTCCTCGACGCGCTGCAACAGGCCGGCACCGCACGCGGGCAGGGCTGCAAATTGCACATTGTCGAAGGCAGCGAGCAATACCTGCCGACTGATTGGCAGACCGCCAGTGTTGAGGTGTACCGCGCCGAAGGCTATCAGACCGAAGCGTTGGCCGAACCGTTGCCCGAGGACCAGTTGGGCCGCGAGTGGGAATGGGAAGAAACCCCGGAAGTCAGCTTGAAGATTGTCGATGACCTGGATAACGCCATCGCCTTGTTCAATTGTTATAGCCCGCAGTTCACCGTCTCGCTGATCAGTGAAGACGCCGCCGCTCAGGAACGCTTCTACAACGCGGTCAACGCACCTTTTGTCGGCAACGGGATTACCCGCTGGGTCGACGGACAGTACGCACTGAACAAGCCGGAACTGGGGCTTTCGAACTGGGAGAGCGGTCGCCTGTTTGCTCGTAGCGCGATTCTCTCGGGAGATGGGGTGTTCACGATCCGCAGTCGCATGACCCAGACGGATCTGTCGGTCAAACGCTGATCCGGCACCACGATCCCAGTCAACGGCCGCACTATACTTAATGTGCGCCCGTATGGGCGTGGCGAGCACTCGAAACGAATCAGATGTCCATAACGCTCGCCCGAGCGTCAAGGTTGCACCGCCAAGGGACGGGCAGTGCACCAGATGACGGAGAGAGGGTTACACCATGAAACTTCATTCCTTCCAACAATACTCTCATGATCTGGAAAGGGGCGTTCACGACACGTGGATTACCGCCAGGGTGAAGTCAGCCCTGGCAATGGCCGAACCCAGCTTTGGCCTGCAAATCCATGTGAAAACCCATGGGGGGACGGTGGCATTGAGCGGTCGCGTCAACACCCATAAACAGTGTGAGCGGGCGGTTGCTTTGGCCCGTTCGGTTCCGGGGGTTGTCGAAGTGGATGCCAGAGACTTGCTGACTCACGTGTTCACGCCAGGCAGTACTCAACAACCACCCAACGCGGAAGAGGCCCCTGAGAGTCGGCCACAATCGTCAACAAGGATCGACGATAAATAACCCGGTCGATGGTGTCAGTGCAACGCTCCCGTGAGCCGGGAGCGTTGCGTCGATCGCCTGTCTGCCAATCGACACTTCAGGCTGCTGCTTCTATGGATCGGGCTTGAAGGGCGCAGGTGTCCGGATACTCGGCGAGCGCCACAAAACGGTGGCTGTCGGCATCCAGTGCCTCGATGGAACCGGTCTCGATGTCGTAGACCCAACCATGCAAATTCAACAGGCCTTTCTCCTGAGCCAGGCGCACGCTCGGATGCGTCTGGATATTGGCCAGTTGCGCGATGACATTCTCCCGAACCATTGAACTCACCTTCGCCGCTTCATTGGCGTGCGGACGCGATTCGTTGATGACTTTCGCTGACTCGGCGTGTTGCAACCAGCCGCTGACGGCGGGCAAGTGGTCCATGCATGTGCACTTGGCGACGGCGGTCATGGCGCCACAGTCCGAGTGCCCGCAGATCACAATATCGGTGACTCCAAGCACCGCGACCGCATATTCGACCGTAGCCGACACACCGCCGGGGTGAGGGCTGTAGGAGGGCACGATGTTGCCGGCATTGCGGATCACAAACAGTTCACCGGGTTCTTGTTGGGTCAGCAGTTCTGGCACGACACGGCTGTCGGAGCAGGTGATGAACAGCGTGCCCGGATGCTGGGTGGTGGCCAGGTGCTTGAACAGGTCGGTGCGTTGTGGAAAGGCGTCTTTCTGGAACTTCAAAAAACCTTCGATGAGCGCTTTCATGGCGATGTCCTCTACGTGAATCAAATGATTGTTTTGTAGCAGCTGCCGAGCTTGCGAGGCTGCGTTCGAGGACGTAGTCCTCGCCAGATCCAGGCGACTGCTGCGCAGCCGAACGCAGCCTCGCAGGCTCGGCAGCTGCTACAGGGAATCGTGTGTCACAGGTGGAAACTCGACTCGCCTGTCATCCGTTTAGAACGGACGCAGTGGCAGGAACTTGCCGTCGAGGGTGATCACCGCGCGGGAGCCGCCTTCCGGGTCTTCGACTTTTTTCATGTCGAGCTTGAAGTTGATTGCACTGATGATGCCGTCGCCGAATTGCTCATGAACCAGGGCTTTGAGGGTGGTGCCGTAAATCTGGATCATTTCGTAGAAGCGGTAGATGGTCGGGTCGGTCGGGACACCCGAGAGGCTGCCGCGCAACGGGATGATCTGCAGGCGGGCAACGGTGTCGGCGTCCAGGTCCAGCTTCTCGCCAATCACTTTGGCGGCGCTTTCCGGCAGCGGGTGCTGACCGAGCAGGGCGGCAGTGACGTAGGCCAGCCCGAGGCCGGTGCCGTCAGTCAGGTCCTGCCATGACAGGTTTTTGCGCGCTTTTGCATCGAGGATCGACGTGGTCAGGGCCAGGCTTGGGTCGCTGTAGGCGTGGGACTGTTGCATGGTGATTCTCCTGTCGGGAGTGAGGTTGCTTGGGTGTGGAGCCATCTTCTGCCGATCGATCCATAGCGTCCAAGACCGATATACAATGCAGCGCATAAGCACAGCCTATAGATGGTGGTTTCCTCATGCTGCTCCGACATTTGCGCTATTTACTGGCGGTCGCCGACCACGGCGGTTTCACCCGCGCCGCCGAGGCACTTCACGTTTCGCAGCCGACCCTGTCCCAACAGATCCGGCAACTGGAAGAAACCCTGGGCGTCAGCCTGTTCGATCGAACCTCGCGCACGGTGAAACCCACCGATGCGGGAGAGGCCTACATCGAATGTGCTCGTCGGGTGCTGGTGGAACTGGAGGCAGGCAAACGTGCGCTGCATGACGTAAAGGACTTGTCCCGAGGCACCCTGCGACTGGCCATGACCCCAACGTTCATGGCTTACCTGGTGGGGCCGCTGGTGCGCGATTACCTGGCGCGGTATCCGAACATCCATCTACAGATTTTCGAGCTGTCGATGGATGACATCGAGGCGGGGCTGGTGGATGACTCACTGGACATCGCCATCGCGTTTACCCAGGTCAGAAATGCTGACATCGAGTCGATCCCGGCGTTTACCGAGACGTTGGGCGTCATGGTGGGGCGTGATCACCCGTTATACGAAAGCCAGGTCGCGTTGTCCGTGCAAGAGATCGCGCAACTGGAGTTTGCGCTGCTGGCCCCCGACTTCGTTACCCGCACCCGCATTGATGAGTACTTTGCCCAGGAGCAAATCACGCCGAAGGTGGTGATCGAGGTCAATTCGGTGAGTACCTTGCTGGAAGTCATTCGGCACACGGCCATCGCCACCATTCTTCCGGAGCCCATTGCCACCGAGGACCGGGCGTTGCGCAAAATCCCGTTGTTGGGCGAGTCGCCCAAACGAGGGGCCGCGCTGCTTCGACGCAAAAACAACTATCACAGCGCAGCGTCGGTGGCTTTTATGGAGCTGGTATTGGGTGCGGCTGCCGGTGAGTCGACGACGTCAGTCTTCTATTAATTCACACACACCATTGGGCGCCTTGCCCGTGGAGGACACCGTGACCGAGTCGTCATCGGAGAGAGTGATCGAGATGATGACGCCCGAACCCCTGGCTTCGAAACGGCGATCGTCAATGGCTTTGGTCTCGGCTTCCTTGCTATTGATCAACACCGGTCCGTCCTGATCCGCATGAACAATGATGTTGCCGGGGCAGTCAGCATCGAACAACGGCACGCCGGTGACGGTGTTTGCATGGGCAGCACTAGCCATTACGAGTAACAGCAAGCCTGTCAGTTGTATGTTCATCACAAACCTCCAATGATCCAGTGCACACGGTTAACGATAGCGGTGTTTGGTGCGCATGAGGCAAACAAAAAGGCCCCGCTCGATGTAACGAGCGAGGCCTTTTTATGGATGGGGTGTGCAGGTGTCAGTAGAACCGGTCAATCACCCGAACTTCGTTCTGGTTCTGCATCGAGGCCCACGCCTGTTTCAGCGTTTGCAGAACGTTACCGATGAAGTCCTTGTCAGCCGCGGCTTTCTTGCCGACATAGCCTTGGCCGCGACGGTACATCTTCAGTCGGGCGAGCAGGTTCTGGTTGTTCTTGTCGAACTCCGCTTCATGAGCGTGAGGCGACAGGCAGTCGATATGCACCTGGCCCGACTTGCTGATCCACAGAATATGGCTGTCATGGCTGTCTTTTTGCGCAGCGAACAGATGAGCCAGTTCATCGATAGTGGGTTGATTGTTCAGATTCATAGTAAGCCCCTTGACCATTTGGTGATCTTTCAAAGTTGATTCGCTAATACAGGTAGCCCATCGGTTAGTTGATCCCTGGCACCGAAACCAGGACGTCAGCAGTCAGCCGCCAAATTGACGGGGTCCCGCGTCTGTTGCATGTAGTCGTGTTGAATAACTGCTACGCAATAGCGTCACAACGAGGAGAAGCAGCGAAAACCTTCAGGCCACTGCCAACCTTTTAAGGGGTCGGTCACAAGCTTCATGAGGATTGATCGCCAGCGCTTCTCGTCCTTGTACTGGACGTTCAGGCCAGGTCAGCTTCTTCAATCTGCCTTGTGGGCAGCGTGTATCCGGGAAAAACAGCTCGGCGGTCAGACGAGCTTGCTCAAACGTGTTGCCTGTACTCCCGATCGGGGAGACGTCTGCATCATGCAAGGGCAAATCGGAGGCGTCAACGGTTTTGTAGTGATTATTTTTGGTCACTACATATTGTCGGACAAAGTTGTTTGGAATTAAAAAGCGCTAGGGGAACGCGCCAGTCAGGACGATGGCAGCGATGTCTGGAATCGGTAAACGGTGCAGGGATAACCGTCTACCGGCTGCTGATGCAGGGTGAACTCGCCATGGGTGAGATCAGGCAGGACCCGAGCCCAGAACCGCTGCGCAGGTTGATTCACGTCGAGGTGGAAAATTTGCCATTGACCGGGGAACCGGCTCAAGAGGGCGGAAACGACAAACTTCGCGACGCCTTGGCCACGAAAGCGTCGACTGACAAAGAAGTAGCCGATGTTGTACTCGGCGCCGGGAACTTGGGTTTCATCATCCACCGTCACGAAACCGGCCAATCCTCCATTAACCTTGATCAAAAACGGCCGGGTGGCGGGGTTGCGCCAGTAGCCCGGTTTGGGCTGAGCGTTGAAGAAGCCATGCTCACCGAGCTTCAGCGGCAGCCACTCGCTGAAGTCATACAGGTAGAACTGCATCAGGTTTTCAATCGTTTCCAGTTCGTCGCGCTGTGCGGCGTGCAGTTCAATCAAGGGCTGGCTGCTGATTGTCGCCATGATCGTACCTCGCAGAAAGCAGGGTTGTTGCCTGGTGCGTAACTTGGGGAGTATCTCAGCTGACTCTGAAGAACATAGTCCATTCAGGCTCGCTCGAAATCCCCTCAGGTCTTGCTCGCCGGTTTTGCCGCGCGTTTGGTACCCGTCGAGGGCTTGCGTTTGGCGGGCTTGCGTTTGTTTTTCCACGGTGTTGCACCGCGCCCGGCGGGGCTTGCCGGTCCGCTGATGGTCAGGCTCAGCCCGGCGCAACGGGCCACCTGTTTGCTCATCCACGCGGCCTGTTTGGTGACGAATTCTTCCAGGCTCATCTCGCCGCTCTGCACCATGTCCAGCGCTTGCTCCCAAATGGCTGTGGTGCCCGGGTCGGCGATGGCTCGCGGCACGGCATCGATCAGGCTGAACGCGGCCGGGGTGGCGGCCAGGGCCTTGCCGTTCTTGATCAGATAACCCCGGTCGAGCAGGCCCTGGATGATCGAAGCGCGGGTCGCTTCAGTGCCGATGCCGGTGGTGTCCTTGAGTTTCTGTTTGAGCAGCGGATCTTCCACCAGTTTGGCGACGTTCTTCATCGCCTTGATCAGGTCGCCTTCGGTGAACGGTTTGGGTGGTTGCGTCCAGAGGTCCTTGAGCTTGACGTCGGCCACTGCGCAGTCACGTCCTTCAGCCAATGCCGGCAATGTTTGCGGCGCCGGTGCTTCCCGGCCCTTGGCCGGGGCGAGGGCCTCGGGCAGGGCGCGTTTCCAGCCGGGCTCGACGATCTGCTTGCCGACGGCACGCAAGGCTTCACCGGCGCAGTCGAAGTCGGCCTGGGTCCGGTCGTATTCATGGTTGGGCAGAAACTGCGCCAGGTAACGCGCGCGGATCAGGGTGTAGACCGCCCGCTGCTTGCCCGCCAGTCGCTCGAGATTCTTCGCCGCAGCGGTGGGGATGATGCCGTGGTGAGCACTGACCTTGGCGTCGTTCCAGGCCCTTGAGCGACGCTGGGGCTCGAGGAAATCGTTCAAGGCGTTCAGCGCCGGATCAGCCTGCCTCAGGGCAGCAAGTATGCTGGGTGCTTCGCTGTGCTGACTCACGGGCAGATAACCGCAGTCGCTGCGTGGATAGGTGATGACCTTGTGGGTTTCGTACAGCGCCTGGGCGATGTCGAGGGTTTCCTGGGCGCCGAGCCCGAGCTTCTTCGAGCAGACTTCCTGCAAGGTGCCCAGATCGAAGGGCAGGGGGGCCACTTCGCGCATTCGCTCGGTACGCAGTTTGATCACCCGGGCACTCGCCGCAGTGCCGATTGCCGCCGCTGCTTGCTGCGCCAACGCCTGATTCAGGCAGCGATCCTGATCGTCGCAAACCTCTGAGGCTGCACGCCACTGGGCGGTGAACGTAGTGCCGTCGTGCAGCAGTTGCACATCGATGGCCCAATAGGCGACTGGCACGAAATCGGCGATGCTGCGATCGCGATCCACCACCAGGCGCAGGGTCGGCGTTTGCACCCGACCGACCGGCAATACGCCCTGATAACCGGACTGACGCCCCAACAGCGTGAACAGCCGACTCATGTTCATCCCGATCAGCCAGTCGGCCCGCGAGCGCCCGAGTGCCGAATGGTAAAGGCTAAAGGTCTCTGCCCCCGGCTTCAGTGCCGCCAATGCCTTGCGGATCGATGCATCGTCCAGCGCCGACAGCCATAGCCGCTGGATCGGCCCGCGATAACGGCAATGCTCCACCAGTTCCCGGGCGATCATCTCGCCCTCACGGTCGGCGTCGGTGGCGATCACCAGTTCGCTGGCCTCTCCGAGCAGCCGCTTGACCGCTTTGTATTGGCTGGCCGTACGCGGCTTGACGGTCATTTTCCACTTCTCTGGAATGATCGGCAGGTCCGCCAGCACCCATCGCTTGTAACGCGCGTCATAGGCGTCGGGCGGCGCGGTTTCCAGCAGATGGCCGATGCACCAGGTTACCGTGACGTCCGTTCCCAGCCAGCAGCCGTCGCCACGACGCCTGGCGCCGAGGACGGCCGCAATGTCTTTGGCCTGGGAAGGTTTTTCACAGAGGTACAGCCGCATAACCACCATCGCTCATCAACTGTCGAGAGGTGCACAGGATGGCGGCTGAAGAGCGATGGGGCAATCTTTATCTGTATGGATGTACAGTTGGTGCGTTGCGATTCATTGCACAGACTTCTCAGCCCACTGATCGCTATCGGCGAGGAGGCTCTCTCCCGTTCGGCTGCGAAGCCGTCATGAGTGCAAAACATGAGGTATACCTAATAAATCGCGCATCGCTCGCACCTGCAGGTCCATCACCGTCATGAGGAACGTATTTCATGAAAAGCACCGGTCCTAGTCCTGTCATCACCATTGCAGAGCAGCCGGGCTGCCTGCTTGTGAAGTTTCACGGCATCCAGGTGGCCGCGTCCGCACGAGCGCTGGTGTTGCTCGAGGCCAACTACCCTCCGGTGTATTACGTACCGCGTGAAGACATCGATGAAAAGTACTTTGCCCGCACCGATCACACGAGTTATTGCCCCTATAAGGGCGATGCCAGCTATTTCAGTCTGCAAATCCCGGGACATGAGGGCGCTAACGCGGTGTGGAGCTATGAAGACCCCAAAGTGTCGGTCGAGCAGATTCGCGGCTATATGGCCTTCTATCCCGATCAAGTCACGTTTGAGGTGCTCAAGGACATCGAGTGAGAGGGTGGTTTTTGCCTAAGGTGGCTATTGCCAATCACCGCCTGCACGGATGACAATGCGAGTCATTATCACTCGCGAATTATTCTATTGTCATGACCGTCAACGATTTGTCCCTGCGCAGCGCTGTCAATGATCTGTATTGCGACCATCACGGTTGGCTCAACGGCTGGCTGCGCAGACGGCTGGGCAATGCCTTCGATGCGGCGGACCTGGCGCAGGACACCTTCGTCCGGGTGATCAAGGCGCGCAACGCGCTGGAGATTCGCGAGCCGCGACCTTACCTGTCAATGATCGCCAAGGGCTTGCTGATCGATCTGTTCCGTCGGCGCTCGCTGGAGCAGTCCTATCTGGAAGCCTTGGCCGCCATGCCCGAATGGCAACAGCCCTCGTTGGAGGAACAGGCGATCCTGTTGCAGGCCCTGATGGAAATCGACCGTTTGCTGCAAGGGCTGGGGCCGAAGGTCAAGCAAACGTTCATCCTGTCTCAGTTCGATGGCCTGACCTATCCGCAAATTGCCGAGCGCCTGAGTGTCAGCGTGCGCACGGTCAACAATCACATGGCCAAGGCCATGGAACATTGCTGCCTGATGCAGATCCGGTTGCAGCTCGCATGAGCCTGTCGCCCGCCGAGTTAAAGGCGATCAGCATCGCCGCCCGGTGGTACGCCCGGCTGCAGTCCGGCGTCGCGACCGATTCGGATCGTGCGGCGTGGAATGACTGGCTGGTTGCTGATCCTGCACATCGCCAGGCCTGGCAGCGCATGGCTGCTGTCGGCGAGCAGATGAGCAGCGTGCCGGGCGCCCTGGCTTCGCCGGCCTTGCGGGGGGCCGAGCGATCCCGCCGCCAGGTATTGCGCAGTGTGTTGGTATTGGCGTCGGCCGGTTCGCTGGGCTGGTCCGGATGGCGCAGTGAAACAACCCAAGACCTGCTTGCCGATTTCCGCACCGCCGTGGGTGAGCGCCGGGAGTTTCGTCTGGCGGATGGCAGTTCGTTGCTGCTGAACACCGACACCGTGGTCAACCTGCGTTTCGACACTCATCAACGCGTGCTGGAACTGTTGCGGGGCGAGATTCTCGTCACCACCGCTGTCGATCCTTCGCAGCGGCCGTTCAAGGTGGTCACCCGCCATGGCGAGGTGCTGGCGCTGGGGACGCGTTTTATCGTTCGGTCCCAAAGTGAGAGTGGCGAGGTGGCGGTGCTTGAGAAAGCGGTGGAAGTCACCTCTGGCGGTGGATCGACAGTGCGCCTCGAGGCTGGCCAGGCTATCGGCTTCAATGCCATTTCGCTGGGGACGGTACGGCGCAACGATGCATCGGCAGGCGCGTGGCAGCGAGGCAGTATCATCGCCATCGATCGTCCCTTGGGCGAGTTGTTGGCCGACCTTTCGCGCTATCGCACCGGGGTGCTGCGCTGTGATCCGCGCATTGCCAATTTAAGGGTGTCCGGCGCGTTCCCCATCGATAACACAGACCTGGCGCTGGCCGCGCTGGAGAGCGGTTTCTCCCTTCGCGTCAGCCGATACAGCCGTTACTGGGTCACTGTTTCGGGCAGCGATTTGCAGTAGTGCACGCAGCGCACAAAAAGTTTTGTTGCCTTTGCACTTTTCATACACATCGTTCGGCTCATCCCTCAGTGAGTTTTTATTGATTGGTTTTGGGGGAGGGTAAGCATGTCTCGGGTGTACACGCCAGGTCGTCTGGCGATTGCAGTGAAGGTCGGATTAGTTGTGGCAACGTCGATGTGCGTATGGCCAGTTGCAGCGACCGCAGCCCCGGCGCAACAACAAAATTCGGTGCAGTCCTTCGACATTGCGCCTGGCAGCCTGACCGAAGTCCTCAGCCATTTCGCCAGTGCCGCGGGTGCCGCCATTTCCTTTGATGCGCGACAAACCGAAGGGTTGAAATCTCCCGGGCTCAAAGGTGCGTTCGGGGTCAGTGAAGGCTTCGCGCGCATTCTTGGCGGCAGCGGCCTGCAAGCCAATCCCCAGGCCAATGGCACTTACGTACTGCGGCCAGTTCCCGCTGCCGGTTCGGCGCTGGAGTTGGGTGCTACCAACATCAATGGGCAGATGCTGGGCGCGACTACCGAGAACAGCGGTTCGTACACGACGGGAGCGGTGACTATCGGCAAGGGTGAGCACTCCCTGAAAGAGACACCGCAATCGATCACGGTGATGACCCGCAAGATGCTCGATGACCAGAACCTCAACACCATCGATCAGGTCATGGAAAAGACCCCGGGCATTACCGTCTACGACTCGACCATGGGCGGCAAATATTTCTATTCGCGCGGGTTCCGGATGTCGGGCCAGTACCAGTACGACGGCGTGCCGCTGGATATGGGCAATCTCTATGTCCAGGCCGACAGTTTCAGCGGTGACATGGCGTATTACGATCGGGTCGAAATCCTGCGGGGTGCCGCGGGGATGATGAAAGGCTCGGGTGGCACCGCTGGCGGGGTGAACTTCGTTCGCAAGCGCGGTCAGGCCGATCCACATACCGACATCACGCTGTCCGGCGGCAGTTGGGACAACTATCGCGGACAGGTCGACACCGGTGGCCCGCTGAATGAGTCCGGCACCATTCGCGGACGCGCCGTCGTCGCCGAGCAGAGCCGACACTATTTTGTTGACGACGCCAGTCGCAAGGACCAGGTGTACTACGGCGCGCTCGACGTCGATCTGAATCCCGATACGACCCTCGGCCTGGGCGTTGCCTATGAAGACATTGACGCCAGCCCTTGCTGGGGCGGCCTGCCGCGTTACAAGGACGGCAGTGATCTGAAACTCAGTCGCTCGACCTGCCTCGACCCTTCCTGGAACACCTGGCGCAGCCAGCGAACCACCGTCTTCAGCGACCTGAAACATCAGATCAATGAAGACTGGGCGTTGAAGGTCGCCAGCGTTTATACAAAGAACACTCAGGACATCAAATACGCGTTCGCCTCCGGATCGGTGACACCCGGCGTAGGCACCACCGGCGTCCTCGGTAGCATGTACGACTACGATCAGGTCGATTACGGACTTGACGCGTACGTGGATGGCAAGTTCGGCGCGTTCGGTCAGCAACATGAATTGGTGGTGGGGTTCAACGCCAGCCGTTCGAAAAAAGACGACTTCTACTCGGTGGCGTTTCTGCCCCAGCGACAGAATGTGTTCAATCCCGACAAACATATTCCGGAGCCGGACGACAGTTACTTCATCGACAACTCGTCACGCGGTGGGCCGGTCAATTCAGTCATCCGGCAGAAGGGCGTTTACTCTACGTTGCGCCTGAAGCTGGCGGATCCTCTGACCCTGGTGGCTGGCAGTCGGGTGAGTTGGTACAGCTCAGACACCGATTCGGTGTTCATTAATTCCGGCACCTCGGAACACTCCAGCACTACGGAGACGGGCCAGGTCACGCCGTTTGCCGGCCTGCTGCTGGACCTGAACGAAAACCTGACGGCCTATGCCAGCTACTCGGATATTTTTACCCCGCAAGGCAATTTCCGATCGGAAGACGGGTCCGCTCTCAAACCGCTCGTAGGCCAGAGCTATGAGTTGGGCATCAAGGGCGCCTGGTTCGACGGTCGCCTGAACAGCTCTTTCAACCTGTTCCGGACTATCCAGAAGGACCAGGCGCAGACTGACTACAACTCAAGTTGCCCGTCATCGGATGGCTACTGCTACGTCAACGCCGGAAAAGTTCGCGCCCAGGGTTTCGAGGCCGAGATCAGTGGTGAAGTCATCGAGCGACTCCAGTTGCTCGCGGGTTACACCTACACGCAGACCAAGACCCTCGACGACATCGACACCAGTCTCAATGGCGCAGCGTTCAACAGTTATGTGCCTCGGCATGTGTTGCGCATGTGGGGCGATTATGCCCTGAGCGGGTCGCTCGAGCGGTTCACTGTCGGTGCTGGTGTCAATGCGCAAAGCGATAATTTCCGGGTGTCTCCGGTCAGCGGGAAGAAGATCAGCCAGTCGGGTTATGCGATCTGGAACGGTCGCATCGGCTACCGCATCGATGACACCTGGTCGGTGGCGTTGAACGGCAACAACCTGTTCGACAAGCGTTACTACGCCACTATCGGTACCGAGACCTTCGGTAATTACTACGGTGATCCTCGCAACTTCATGGTGTCGGTCAAGGCGAGTTTCTGACGGTGATGGTGATGCTGTTCACTTGATGTTGGGGGGCATATCCGTTTCTTCGGTCACGGCTGCTTAAAGCGTACGCATTCCCCCTGTGGGAGCGAGCCTGCTCGCGAAGGACGTGAACGATAACGCGTGCAGTCTGAATGAACGCGGTGTCCGGACGTATTTCGCGAGCAGGCTCGCTCCTACAGATACCGCGCCAGGCTTTGGCTTTTGATCTCTCATCGAACAGCATCCACCAGCGTGGATTCATCAATCTGGCTAATCGAGGTCACCCCGGTCAAGGTCATGGCGACGCGCATTTCCTTGGCGAAGATATCCAGCATATTTTCCACTCCGCGTTGACCATCGGCGGCCAGTGCATAGGCCATGGAACGCCCCAGCAATACGCCTTTTGCGCCCAGCGCCAACATCCGTACAACATCAAGCCCCGAGCGGATTCCCGAGTCGACCAGCACCGTCAAATCATTACCGATGGCTTGCATGATGGGCGGCAATGCCTTGGTGGTGGAGAGCACGCCGTCCAGTTGTCGCCCACCGTGGTTCGACACGACAATGCCATCCGCGCCAAAGCTGACCGCATCCCGGGCGTCCTGAGGGTCAAGGATGCCTTTGATGATCATCGGGCCTTCCCAGAATTCACGAATCCACTCCAGATCGCTCCAGCTGATCGAAGGGTCGAAGTTGTTGGCCAACCAGCCCATGTAGTCTTCGAGGGTTACGGCCTTGCCAAGGTACTTCGAGATATTGCCCAGGTCGTGCGGACGCCCCATGAGACCGACGTTGAATGCCCAGTCGGGTTTGGTCATGGCCTGAAGCATTCGCCGCGAAGATGCAAAAGGGCCGGACATGCCCGAGTGTGCGTCCCTGTAGCGGGCGCCGGGCGTGGGCATGTCCACGGTAAACACCAGGTTTTTCACACCGGCGGCCTTCGCCCGCTCCAGTGCATTTTTCATGAAGCCCCTGTCCTTCAACACATACAGCTGAAACCAGATGGGCTGTTGGCTTTGTGCCGAGACTTCCTCGATCGAGCACACCGAAACCGTTGACAGGCAAAGCGGGATGCCTTTGTTCTCCGCTGCTTTCACCGCCTGCACCTCGCCACGACGGGCGAACATGCCCGTCAGGCCGACCGGGGCCAATATGATGGGCATCGAAAGCGGTTGGTCGAAGAGGGTGGTTTCAAGGCTCAGGGTTTCGACGTTTTTCAGAATGCGCTGACGCAGGCTGATGCCGGTCAGATCAGCGCTATTGGCCCTCAGCGTATGCTCTGCGTAGGCGCCGCCATCAATGTAATCAAACAAAAAACGCGGGAGTTTGCGACGTGCTGCCTCGCGATAGTCAGATGCGGATGAAATGATCATGGTGCCTCGGTCTGTGAGTGGCGGGGCTGCCGATGTCGTCGAGCTTACCTGTGGCGAGGGGATTTATCCCCTCACCACAAGGATTGTGGTGAGCTCAGTTTTTATCCAGATCCACGTTCTTGGTCTCACTCAAGCAGATCATCCCCACGACCAGGCTCACCCCGGTTATCAACACCGGGTACCACAGCCCGTAGAAGATATCCCCGGTGTACACCACCAAGGCAAACGACACCGTTGGCAGGAAACCGCCGAACCAGCCATTACCAATGTGGTAGGGCAGGGACATCGAGGTGTAGCGGATGCGGGTCGGGAACAGTTCGACCATCAGCGCTGCCAGCGGGCCGTAGCACATGGCCGAAATGATGATCAGCACCACCATCAACATCACGATCATGGACTTGTTGACCTGCTGCGTATCGGCTTGTGACGGATACCCGGCCAACGTCACGGCGCCACGCAGGGCCGCTTCATCGTAGCCTTCGAGCTTCACGTCACCGACGCTCACCTGTACGGCGCTGCCGGCCGGTAGAGCTTCGCTGTTATAGGGCAGGCCCTGTTTCACCAGGAAGGTTTTGACCTTGTCGCAAGGGCTGTCAAATTTCGCCTTGCCCACCGGGTCGAACTGGAAGGTGCAGGTGGCCGGGTCCGCCAGTACGGTGATCGGTGCCTGACGGCTGGCCTGGTCAATGGCCGGGTTGGCGTAGTGGGCGATGGATTTGAAGATCGGGAAGTACAGTGCGGTGGCCAGCAGCAGGCCGATCATCAGCACCGGTTTGCGCCCGACCTTGTCCGACAGCCAGCCGAAGAAAATGAAGAACGGTGCGCCGATGATCACACTGACGATCAGCAGGCTGTTGGCCAACGCCGGGTCCATTTTCAGGAACTGGGTGAGGAAGAACAGCACGTAGAACTGCGCTGCGTAGAAGGTCACGGCTTGTCCAGCGTTGATGCTGAACAGGGCGATCAGCACGACTTTCAGGTTTTCCCATTTGCCGAAGGAATCGCGCAGCGGCGATTTGCAGAGTTTGCCTTCCTCTTTCATTTTCACGAACGCCGGCGACTCGTGCAGGCTCATGCGAATCCAGGTCGAGATGCCCAGCAAAATGATCGAGAACAGGAACGGAATCCGCCAGCCCCAGACTTCGAACTGGTCACCGGTGAAGTAGCGGCAACCGAGCACCACCAGCAGCGACAGCAGCAAGCCGAGGGTTGCGGTGGACTGAATCCAGCTGGTGTGGAAACCGCGTTTACCCATCGGCGCATGTTCCGCCACGTAAGTGGCAGCGCCGCCGTATTCACCGCCCAGGGCCAGGCCCTGAAGCATGCGCAGCACCACGAGGATGATCGGCGCGGCAATGCCGATACTCGAGTAGGTCGGCAACAGCCCGACGCAGAAGGTCGCCACGCCCATGAGAATGATGGTCGCAAGGAAGGTGTATTTACGCCCGATCATGTCCCCCAACCGGCCGAACACCAAGGCGCCGAACGGCCGCACGATGAAGCCGGCAGCGAAGGCCATCAGCGCAAAGATGAACGCCGTGGTGTCGTTGACCCCGGCAAAAAACTGTTTGCTGATCACCGCCGCGAGGGCGCCATAGAGGAAAAAGTCATACCACTCGAAGACTGTCCCGAGCGACGAGGCGAAGATGACTTTCTGGGTTTCCTTGCTGGTGCCCGCGCTGCGCACGGCTTCCAGGGGCTGAACATGTTCTGACATATCGGTATCCCTCACAGTGATTGTTTTTTTTGTTCCACTGGTGTTGCGTATTCCTTGCAGGGGTCATTCCAACATCCGCGAATCTAGTGCGATCCTTGTGGGAGTGAGCCTGCTCGCGATGGCGTCGTGTCAGTCAACTCGATGTTGAATGATCCACCGCTTTCGCGAGCAGGCTCGCTCCCACAGGGGATAGGTTTACAGTCGAAGTGTTAAGGATCAGCTGTGCTGCCTTTTCGGCAATCATCAGCGTAGGCGAACAGGTATTGCCCGAGGTAATGCGCGGCATGATCGAGGCGTCAGCGATGCGCAGGCCCGGAATGCCATGGACTTTGAGCTGCGCATCAACCACGGCGTCCACGTCATTGCCCATGCGGCAGGTGCCGACCGGGTGGAAAATCGTGGTGCCGATGCGGGCGGCGGCTTCATGCAATTCTTCATCGCTCTGCAAGCTGTCGCCGGGCAAGTACTCGACCGGTTTGAACGCTTGCAAGGCCGGTGCGGCGACGATGCGGCGGGTCAGGCGAATCGCGTCTGCTGCCACCCGCAAGTCCTGCGGATGGCTCAAGTAATTGGGCTGAATCAGTGGCGCTTCCTGCGGATCGGTGGAGCGAATCTCGATGCGACCACGGCTTTGCGGGCGCAGATCGCACACCGACGCCGTGAAGGCGGGGAAGGCGTGCAATGGCTCACCGAAACGCTCCAGAGACAGCGGCTGAACGTGGTACTCGAGATTCGCCGACGTCTGCTCCGGTCCCGAACGGGCGAAGGCCCCGAGTTGGCTCGGCGCCATGGACAGCGGGCCGCTGCGGTCATACAGGTAGCGCAGGCCCATGCCCATCTTGCCCCACAGGCTGCCGGCAATTTGATTCAGCGTACGGGCGTTTTCCAGTTTGTAGATCAGGCGCAATTGCAGGTGATCTTGCAGGTTGCCACCCACGCCGGGCAGTTCATGGGCAACGCCAATCCCCAGTTTTTGCAGCAGCGAGCGAGGGCCAATCCCGGAACGTTGCAGGATGCTCGGTGAGCCGACGGCACCGGCGCACAGCACGATTTCTTTGCGCGCCTTGAAGGTTTTCGCCTGACCCTGCCAACGCGCGCTGACCGCCGATGCACGGCTGTTTTCCAGTAGCACGCGATCCACTTCGACGTTGGTCAGCACGGTGAGATTGGGGCGGTTGCGGATCGGTTTGAGAAACGCCTTGGCCGCGTTCCAGCGAATACCGGCCTTCTGATTGACCTGGAAGTAGCCGCAGCCTTCGTTGTCGCCCTGGTTGAAGTCATCGATGCTGGCGATGCCGGTTTGCTCGGCGGCGCTTTGGAAGGCATCGAGAATCGGCCACGACAGCCGCTGACGTTCGATCCGCCATTCCCCGGCTGCGCCGTGAAACTCCGAGTCGCCAGCAAAGTGGTTTTCGCTCTTTTTGAACAACGGCAGCACGTCGTTCCAGCTCCAGCCGGGATTGCCCTGCGCCGCCCAGCCGTCGTAGTCGCCAGCCTGGCCGCGCATGTAGATCATGCCGTTGATTGACGAACAGCCACCGAGCACCTTGCCACGCGGGTAACTCAGGGTGCGACCTTGCAGACCGGGTTGCGCTTCGGTCTTGAAGCACCAGTCGGTGCGCGGGTTGCCGATGCAGAACAGGTAACCCACGGGGATGTGAATCCACGCATAGTTGTCGCGGCCGCCGGCTTCGAGCAGCAGCACGCGGTTCTGCGGATCGGCCGACAACCGATTGGCCAGCAAACAACCGGCCGGGCCGGCACCGACCACGATGTAGTCGAATTCATCCAGGGAAGTCTGCATCCATGACCTCATGTTGTTGTTCTTGTTGTCGGTCATCCTAGTTGTTAGCTTTCGTCAAAAGAATGTTAGTTTTTGCGCAGCCGCTGTGCGTTTTTAAACAGCCTTACTTCAAGGACGGTTCATGTTCGACTGGAATGACCTGCGGTTTTTTCTCGAGTTGCAGCGCAGCGGGCGTTTGCTCACCGCTGCCCGGCGTTTGAACACCACCCACGCCACCGTGGCCCGGCACATCGAGGCCATCGAAAAGAGCCTCGGCACGGCGTTGTTTGTCCAGCATGCCCAGGGTTATGAGCTGACCCCTGCGGGCGAAGCGTTGCTCAAACACGCCGAAGCCATGGAAAACGTCGCCTTGCTGGCTCAGGAAGAAATCACTCAGTCGAGTGCACCGTTAGGCAAGATCCGCGTCGGCGTGACCGAAGGGTTGGGCATCATGTTCCTCGCCAGCCGCATGAACGGCTTGTTCGAACGTTATCCGGGGCTGGAAGTGGAACTGGTGGCGGTGCCGCGCTTTGTCAGCATTCTCAACCGCGAGGCCGAAATCAGCATCCACCTGGAGCGCCCGGCCGCCGACATGCTGGTCACGCGCAAGCTGACTGACTATCGGTTGGCGCTGTACGCCAGCCAGGAGTATCTGGACCGCTCGCCACCGTTGCGCAGCCGTGAAGACCTCGGTCGCCACGCCTGGATCGGCTATGTCGATGATTTGTTGTTCAGCCAGGAGCTGATGTTCCTCAACAGCTTCTGCCGCAATCCGCAGGTGGTGTTTCACAGCACCAGCGTCATTGCCCAACAACAGGCCGCGCGATCCGGGTTGGGGATCGCCGTGCTGCCGTGCTACATGGCCAGCGCCGATCCCGGCCTGGTGCCGTTACTGCCGGATGAGGGTATTCAGCGCAGCTACTGGATCAGCACGCGGCGTGAGCTGCACAAGTCCGTGCGGTTGCGGGTGTTGTGGGATTACGTGGTGGGGTTATGTGAGGCCGAGCAAGACTTATTACTAGGCCCAAATCCGCTGTAGAAGCGAAGCTTGCTCGCGAAGGCGTCAGGCCTGACATACCCGCCTACTCGTTCTTCGCGGGTAAGCCTCGCTACACCGATCACACGTAACACCTAGGGCATCGCGGAACACGGGCCGTCCGGAATCGACAGCGTCGCCCGCAACCCGCCCTCCGGCCGGTTGACCAGGGTGATTTGTCCGCCCAGCCGAGTCGCAATGGTGTTGACGATAGTCAGCCCCAATCCCGCCCCCTGGACGTTACCGCGACTGTAAAAACGTTCGAACAACCGGCCGCGTTCAGCTTCGTCGATGCCTGGCCCCTGATCTTCGACACTCAATGAATAGAACCCGTCAGCCTGATCGAGGCGCACGGTGATGACGCCGTGCGCGGGGGAAAAATTTGCCGCGTTGCTGATCAGGTTATTCAGGGCGATGTCGATGGCGGCGGCGTCAGCGATTACGTTCAGCGGCCGGTCAGTGACGTCGAAAGCCAGCTCAAGGTTCTTGCTCAGTAACCAGGGTGTTAGCTGAGCCAGGCTGTCGCGCACCGTTTGAGTCAGGTCGATCGAGTGCAGCACCGGCATTACGGCTGTGGGTTCAAGGCGAGCCATGGTCAGCAATTGGTTGACCAATCGGCTGGCTCGGTCCACGCCCGAAATCAGAAACGCCAAGGATTCCCGGCGCTCTTGTTCGGTGCCGGCTTCCAACAGGTTTTGCGCATGCACCCGCAGCACCGCCAAGGGCGTGCGCATTTCATGGGCGGCATCGGCGATAAAGCGCCGTTCGCGGCCGAGCACTTCCTGAATTTGCGTGAGCATGCGATTGAGCGCCGCTTGCATCGGTTCGAGCTCGCTGGGCAGCGGGGTCAGTTGCAGCGGTTCCAGAGAACCGCTGTGCCGTGCCCGCAACGTCGCCGCCATATCGGCCAGGGGCTTGAGGCCCCAGCCAATGGCCAGCCAGACCAACGCCACAAGAATCAGGCTGCCCAGCACATTGGGCCACAGGGTATGGCGCAGGATCCGGTCCACCAGGTCCGAACGCACATCGTCGCGTTCGCCCACCCAGATCCGCAAATCCGTTTGTTTGTCTTCCAGCATGAACGCGCGCCAATGGCGGTGGCTCAGATCCACCACATCGCTGAAACCGGGTTTCGACGGTGGCGCGGTGAAGGAGGGCGCGCTGGCGGTGTGCACCAGCACTTCGCCCTGACGATTCCAGACCTGAAAGGCAATCTTGCTTTCATAGGGATGGCCATCGACGCTCGGCACCGCTTCGCCCAGGGCTTTGTTGAACGCCTGATACAGCTCGGCGTGTTCCTTGCTGGCCAGCGGCATGCGCATCACACCCTGCAGCAGCCGGGCGTTCTGTGCGAGCTGGGCGTCATAGACTTCGGCAATTTCGTGGTTGCTGTCGTTCCAGTTGAACACACTGATCACCGCCAGACCGGCGAGCACCAGGCCGATGATCAGCGTCAGGGTGCGGCGCCGAATGGACGTCATCGACGCTCCTCCACCAGGTAACCGACACCGCGAATGGTACGGATCAGGTCGGTGGAGAACTTTTTGCGCAGGTGGTGGATGTGCACTTCCAGGGTGTTGCTTTCGGCTTCCTCGTTCCAGCCGTAAAGCAACTGCATCAAGTGATCGCGGGTCATGACCCGGCCTGGTGGCGAGAGCAATTCGTGAAGCAGCTGATATTCCTTGGGTGTCAGCGCCACCGGTTCGCCCTGATAGCTGACTTGCTGGGTGCCAGGGTTGAGGCTGATGCCGGCGTGTTCGATCAGCATCTGCGCGCGGCCGGCACTGCGCCGCAGCAAGGCCCGCAGACGCGCCTTGAGTTCGGACAGATCAAAGGGCTTGATCAGGTAATCGTCGGCCCCGGCATCCAGCCCGGCGATACGGTCTTCGGTGGCGTCCCGCGCGGTGAGGATCAGAACCGGCAGGTTGGAGCCGCTGTCACGCAAGCGGCGTAATACTTCCAGCCCGTCCATCCGCGGCAGGCCGAGGTCGAGCACTGCCAGGTCGAAGGATTCGCTGAGCAGCGAATGCAACGCGCTGCTGCCGTCCTGCAACCAGTCGACGGTGTAACCTTCGCGGCCTAGGGCCTGCTGGATGCCTTCGCCCAGGGCCGTGTCATCCTCAATCAGTAATAAGCGCACACAGATTCCTGTCAGTCGATTTTCTTGTTCACGTCCGCCAGCAACGCTTCGATCTCTTTGCGCCGCCCGGCGTCGGCGGTTTCCCGGCCGGGTCTTGGGTCTGCCAGCAGGGCTTTTTGCAGCGCGCCCCGGGCTTCGCTGTAGCGTTTTTGACGGTAGAGGTGATCACCCCAGAAGTACAGACTATCGATGCCGTTCGGGTTCAGTTGCAAGGCCTGCTTGAGCAACTGTTCGGCCTTGTCGGCGTCGCCGAAACCGATGGGCCAGCCCGGTACACGGTCGTACAGCGCGCCGAGGCTGGTGTAGGCCGAGCCTTGCAGGGCTTTTGGGTCCAGGGCCAGGGCTTTCTCCAGGTCGACTTTTGCATCCTTGACCTTGCTCAGCGCACCGAGCCCGCCCTGGGCGCCGGCCCAACTGCTAGAGACGATACCGGACCAGATCCAGGCTTCGGCCACCGATTGGCGTTCGCGAGTGAACGCCGAGGCCTGGCCGGCGAGTTTTTCGAACGCGGCGGTGCGCTGCTCGGCCGGCAGTTCGTATTGAATGTGCGCCCAGCTTTGCTGGATGCCATTGAGACGTTGTTGATCGGCGGCGTCCAGCGCCCAGGCGCTGTGGCTCAAGGCGGCCATCAGCAGGCAGGCAAAGAGTTTTTTCATGGTTTGAGGTTCTCGTTATCAGGTTTCTGACTCAGGCGACGGATCAGTGGCAACTGCTTGCGCAGGCCGCGATCCACCAGGTTTGGCAACAGGCTGTTCAGGCGTACGAAAAAGCGTTCCGGCCAGCCCAGGTACAAGTCGCGGTGGTCACCGGCAATGGCGTGCATCACCGCCGAGGCGACTGTTTGCGGGTTGTCGACACTGGATTTGAGTGCGTCATTCAAGGCCTGCGCAGCCGGGCTGTTCATGCTGGTGCGGGTGGCACGTGGCGCGACGTACAAGACGCCAACGCGGGTGTCGGCCAGTTCCCGACGCAGGGCTTCGGAGAACCCCCGCAGGGCAAACTTGGTGGCGCAATAGCTGGCGTAACCGGGGTAGCCGATGGAGCCGTAGGTCGAACCGACGTTCACCACCATCGCGCTTTCAGCTTGCTTGAGCAGCGGCAGTAATAGCTTGGTCAGGCAGATTGGCGCGCTGATGTTCACCGCCAGCATGGCGTTGATGTCGCTGTCATCGAGCTGTTCAAGCATGGCGAAGTGATTGACCCCGGCGGCATTGATCAGCAGGTTGATACCGCCGATGGCTTCGGCGGCGGCCAGCACTTTGCGGCGGTCATTGAGGAACGTCAGGTCGGCGCCGATCCAGCACAGCTGCTGCGGATAGCGTTCGAGTAACGGCGCCAACGGTTCCCGATGCCGAGCCACCGCCAATACCCGGGCGCCACTGGCACACAAGGCAGTAGTGATTGCCAACCCGATGCCGCCGCTGGCGCCGGTCAACACCACGCGAGTCTCAGACAGGTGCATGCAGGTTCTCTCCAGCGTGTGGCAAACCGCGGAACATGTCGGTGTAAAGCGTGTACACCACTTTGGAGGCATGAATCACGGCGGCCTGGTCGGCCGGATCATCGAGGGTGTTCATCAGTCGCCGATAGGTCTGCATGTGCTCGATATCCAGCGAACCATGGGAGCTGAGGTAACTGAAAGCGCTTTGCGGCAGGTCCAGGCGTTCGCGGATGCTGTCGGCGGCATGGGTGGCCAGGGCGATGCTGGTGCCTTCAAGCACATTGACCATGCCGAACAGACCGACCGGGTTGTCCCGGGCAATCAGGTCGTAGAGGAAGCTGACCATCAATTCGATCGGCAAGGACGGACGACCGTCGCGCACCGCGTCCTTGTCGCCGCCGCAGGCTTCGATGTCGTCGAGGATCCATTGTTCGTGACCGTATTCGTCCTCGATGTACTCGCCCACCGCTTTACGCAGCCATTCCAGGCGCGACGGCAAACGGGCACCGCACGCCATCATCAGCGGTACGGTGTGGCGCACGTGGTAATAGGCTTGCGCCAGGAAGGCCCGGTAACTTTCCAGGCTGACCTTGCCCTCGAGGGCGTCGCGGATGATCGGCAGATTGAACAGTTCATGGCGTTCGTGTTGCGTGGCTTCTTGCAGCGTGTCGAAAAAACTCATGTCGCAGATTCCTCTGAAAAGACAGCTTCAGTCAGTTGCTCGCGGTAACGCTCGACGATGGCGTCCCGGCGCGGACGGCCATTGGCGGTCAGCAGACCGTTGGCGGGTGTGAACGGTTGATCCAGCCGGGTCCAGTGATGGACCTGGGCGTAATCGGGCAAGGCCTCATTGGCCTCGGCCACGGCGGCGGCCAGTTCTTCGTCGGTGCAATCCGGGCGATGGGGCCAGAGCAGCGCGTGGTTGCTTGGCATCGCTTCGCCGTAGACAAAGGCCTGGGCGATATGACGACGCTGGGTCAATTCAGCCTCGACCCATTCCGGGTTCACATTGCGGCCGTAACTGGTAACGAATTGATGCTTCTTGCGCCCTTTGAGGTAGAGAAAGCCTTCGGGGTCGAACTCGCCAAGATCGCCGCTGGGCCACCATTCATCGGTGTGCGGCGCCTCGCCGAGGTAACCGAGCAAGGTCGCCCCCTTGATCAGCACTTCGCCGTCGTCGGCCAGGCGAATGTCCACGTGGGGCAGGGGCCGGCCGACACTGCCGGGGCGGCGCGCTTCTGGTCGATTGAGGCACACCACCGACGCGCACTCGGACAGTCCGTAGCCTTCGTAAACCGGTAGGCCGATCCGGTGCGCTCGGAGCAGCAATTCTTCGCTAACCCGACCGCCACCCACGGCGGCAAAACGCAACGCGTGGGGGCTGAAGGCTTTTTGCTCGGCGGCGCTGACCAGCATCAACAGCAACTGCGGCACCAGGATCAGACTCTCGGGAGCACGGGTGGCCAGGCATCCGAGCAGTCGCGGCACCTCCACACCGCTGGCACCCTGAATGCCCAGGGTTTTCTGGCTGGGCAAGCTTAGCGTCGCGCCGGCATACAGCGCCGCGTAGCAACCCAGATTTTCCAGCAGGATCGCCAGCGGCAGAAGTGCGAGGTGATGCTGTGGGTTGGTGGGTTTGCTGGCCTGATTCAGTTCGCGAGCAACCCGCAGAATGCTTTCGGCGCTCAAGCACACGCCTTTGGGTGTGCCGGTGGTGCCCGAGGTGAAGGTCAGTTTTGCCGTGCCTTCGGGCATCCGGTTCGGGCCGCTGAAGGTGCACCGCCAGAATTCACCGGTTTTTTCGTAACCTGCCATTTGCAATTCCGCTTCCAGTGCTGGCTCGGCAATCACCAGGGCGGCCTGGCTTTGCTTCAGGCAATGTTTGCGTTGAGCCGGGCTGAAAAAAGGTGGCAAGGTCAGGCAGGTCAGGCCTTCAAACAGCACGGCCAGGTCCCAGAGCATGGCTTCGACGCCATTGTCCAGGGCCAGTGCAACTACCTTGACGCTTTCATCGCGCAGACGCTGCTGGCGATACGTCACTTCTGCGTACAGCGTGGCGTAGTCCAGTTTCAGGTGATCGCCCCACAGGGCGATGGCATTGGTCTTGCGTTCGGCATGGCTGCGCAGGGCCTGTTTGAAACGCTCGGTTTCAGGCGACATGGCTGGATTCCTCGATCGACGATGGCAACCCCAGGCGATTGAACATCCCGATATTGCGCAAATGGATGAAGCCGGCGCGGATGTTGCCAACGTGCACCCAGGGCTTGCTCTCGTAGTAACTGCCCCAGCTATGGCGGTCGTCGCCCAGCCGCGCAGGATCGGCGGCGCACAGAGTTACGGGTTTCAAACCCAGACGATGAAAGCTGTTCACCAGGCCGATGTTGCCGGTGAACGCCACCCATTCCAGGCCACCCATGGCCAGCAGGTAAGTGATAGCGATGATGCTCATTCGCGCACTGCCGGTGTCGTTGGCAGCCAGGTTGCCCACCTCGACGATACCCGTGCGGTCTACTGCACAATCGGCCGCGGCACTGATCAGCGGGTCGATCGGCTCGTCCAGGTAACGTTCCAGAAACAGTGGTTCGCTATTTGCCAGCCGCACGCCGGCCACCGCACACAGTTCACCTGACGCGTTGTTCATGCCAAACAGCTCCGGCATGAAATGACGGATGTCGGCACCGTGGGCCTTACGGAAACGTTGCTGGATAAAGGCTTCGAAGACGGGACGCAGGGGTTCGTCCGGCAGGGCTCTGGCCAAACTCATCTGCGATGTTTCGGCTTGTCCCAAATGCAGGGGCAGAGGGATGTTCCAGTTGAAATCGGGCATTGAAAGACGCCTCCCCAAGTAAGTGTGGGAGGAGTATCGGAGGCATTTCTTAACGGAGTCTGAAGGTGGCCGAAAGATCGCTCGGGCCAGCCTTCAGATTGCGTTAAGACTGGGCGGGCAGGGTGGCGCCCATCGGTTCGGCAACACAGCGCAACCGGGCTGCGCGAATGACTCGACAGCCACAATAACGTTCACGAGGCCTGTTATGACCCGCGATGCACTCGCTCACCAGTATGGAAAACTCTCGATCACCTTGCACTGGCTGATGCTCGCGCTGTTTGTCGGCGTGTATGCCTGCATCGAAATCAAAGGGCTGTTGCCAAAGGGACACGCCTTGAAGAGCTTGTTTCTTGGGTTGCACGGCTTGTTCGGGCTGAGCATTTTTGTGTTGGTGTGGGTGCGCTTGCTCGGGCGGCTCACCCCGCGTCCGCCGATTACGCCGACGTTGCCCGTCTGGCAGACAGGCGTTTCGCACCTGATGCACCTGGCGTTGTATGGGCTGATGATCGCCACGCCTTTATTGGCCTGGCTGATGCTGTCGGCGGGTGGCAAGCCGATGCCTTATTTCGGATTTTTCCTGCCTTCGCCGGTGGCGGTCGATCCTGACCTGGCCAAGCAGTTCAAGCATTGGCACGAATTGCTCGGCAGCGCCGGTTACTGGCTGATCGGCTTGCATGCGGCGGCAGGGTTGTTTCATCACTATTGGGTCCGCGACAACACCCTGACGCGCATGCTGCCCGGTCGATCCGGCAATACGGTCAATCAACGTCAGCGCTAATCTCGAACCCGGTGCTGGCCAGGCGCTCGCCGTTCACCAGAATGTGCACGGCGTGTTGACCGGCGTAATGCCGACGGGTGGTGAGTTCCTTGATCTGCTGGCTACGGGCGATGGATTCAGTCGCCTTGCCGGGAAGCGTCAGCGCCTTGAGCTTGAACACCTTCGCCGAGGTGCTGCCATTGGCTTTGACGTAATCGATCGCGTAGTCGATCACCAGTCGCTGACTGTCCTGCACCTTGGATTTCACGGTGAAGGACAGGGTGATTTTTTCACCCAGACGAATCACCGCCGGTTCCACCTTCACATAGATGATCTCGACCTCAGGCTTGCTGCCCGCGCCAATGATCGCCAATGCGCGTTGATTGCCTTGTTTGATCAGGCTGCGCAGGGCGTGTTTGGCGATCCATGCCGTGTGTTTGTTGTCCAGTGACCAGCCTTCGATCAGGTCCAGCACCCATTCGGGGTGATCCTTGGTGATGTCGTTGAGGTGGTTGGCCACGGATTTGCGCACGTAGAGGCTGTTGTCGGTCTTGAGGTTGTCGAGGATCGCCGCCGCCAATGTCGGGTCAGCCTGAACTTGTTCCAGTCGAAACGACCATGGCAGGCGCGGGCGGCTGCCTTCGCTGGCCAGACGGCGGACGTGTTCGTTTTCGTCCAGGGACCACCCGTGCATGACCGCCAGGGAGCGTTCGATGTCGCTGCGCAGGAAATAGCGGATCGCGAATTCCGAGGAGCCGAAGGTGGTGAAATATTTCAGCGCCTCCATCGACTGCTCGAAGGCCTGTCCGCCGTAGGTCGCGACGTAATGCGGTAGTGAAATGCTGACGAAGCCGCTGTTCAGTCGCGGGGCGAGGGCGCGCAGCACTTCCAGCGTTTCTTCATAGTTCAACGGCAGGACCGCGTGCAGGCACTCGCTGACTCGGGCCATGCGCTGCATGATGGATAATTCGGCCAGTCCGTCGTTGGCCAGTTTAAGGAAGGCCTTGGCGTTGAACGCGGGGTAGACGGCGGTCATCTCGGTGGCGATGTGCTTGAGGCGGTCGGCGTTGAATATTTCTTTCAGGGCGGGAGCGGGTTGGTCAGCGGCCATTGTGGATTCCTTATGTCGATCGTGGGAACGATCAGTTATGCCTTGCCTGATTCTTCTTCCAGTTGATCCGACTCAAACAATCTCGCCAATTCCGCCCGGGCTTCCTGCGCCGTCTGCAAGACCTTCGCCGCATCGTCATAAATCATGTGCTGGGCCTCAAGCACCTGCTCGTCGTGATGCTTGAAACGCTTGATCCGCGCGTCGGCTTGGGCCTGGGTCAGTCCCAGGCCGACCAGCGTGCGCCGGCTCATTTCCAGACTCGAATAATAGGTTTCCCGGATGGCCTCGGCGCCAAGGTCCACCAAGCGATGCACATGCTGGCGGTTCCGTGCCCGGGCGATGATTTTGATGTGCGGGTAGAGTTTGTGCACCAGTTCGGCGGTCTTGATGTTGGTGTCCGGGTCGTCGGTGGCGATGACAAAGTACTCCGCCTGCTCGACCTTGGCCGCACTGAGGATCTCCGGGCGCATCGGGTCGCCGTAGAACACCGGCACACCGCCGAAACTGCGCGACAGTTCGATGGTTTCCACCGAGGTGTCGAGGGCGACGAACTTGATGTTCTGCGCGCGCAGAATCCGCGCAACGATCTGCCCCATACGGCCCATGCCGGCAATCACCACGCGTGGCGTGTCGGTATCGATTTCGCGGAATTTCTCCGGCACCACCACCGGTTGAACCTTGGGGCTGACCAGTCGCGCGCAAATCAGCAACAGCAATGGCGTCACCGCCATCGACAAGGTGATGGTCAGCACCAGCAAGTCGTACAGGTTCGGCTCGAACAGCCCCTGATCGCGGCCAATCTTGAACACCACAAATGCAAATTCACCACCGGCCGCGAGCACGATGCCGAGGCGAATCGCACTGACCTTGCCCAAGCCACCGGCCAGCCGACCGACAACGAACAACAGCGGCAATTTGATTGCGATCAGCAGCAGGGTCAGGCCCAGCACCGTGATCGGGGCGCTCAGGAGCAGGCTCAGGTTCGCGCCCATGCCGACACTGATGAAAAACAGCCCCAGCAGCAATCCCTTGAACGGCTCGATTTGCGCTTCCAGTTCGTGGCGGTATTCGGAGTCCGCCAGCAGCAACCCGGCGAGAAACGCCCCCAGCGCCATGGACACGCCGACCAGATCCATCAGCCATGCCGTGCCCATCACCACCAGCAATGCGGTGGCCGTGGAGACTTCCGGCAAACCGGTCTTGGCCACCACCCGGAACACCGGCCGCAACAGGTATCGGCCACCGATCACCATCACCGCGATGCTGCCCAGCACGCGCAAGCCGTGATTGAGGCCTTCACCCGCGCTGCTGGCGTGATCGCCGCCCGCCAGCAACGGCACCATGGCGATCAACGGGATAGCGGCGATGTCTTGGAACAGCAGAATCGCAAATGCCAAACGTCCGTGGGGGCTGGTCAGTTCCTTGCGCTCGGCCAGGCTTTGCAATCCGAATGCCGTAGACGACAGCGCCAGGCCCAAGCCCAGTACGATCGCGCTGTTCAACGGTTGGCCAAACACGAACAACGCCAGCACACCAATCACCGTGCCCGTCAGCAGCACTTGCGCCAGACCAACGCCGAATACCGATTTGCGCATCACCCACAAACGTCGCGGCGACAGTTCCAGGCCAATGATGAACAGCAGCAACACCACCCCGAGTTCGGAAATGTGGCTGACGCTTTGCGGATTGCCAATCAAGCCCAGCACCGACGGGCCGATGATCACGCCGGCAAACAGGTAACCCAGCACCGCCCCCAGTTGCAGGCGCTTGGCCAAGGGAACGGTGAGCACCGCAGCGAACAGAAACACGACAGCGGCTTGCAGCAGGTTGCCTTCATGGGGCATGACAAAAACTCCATTCACTCGGTATGGCGGGGGGGACAAGGATAAAGGGTGATGCTTCATGCGTCAGCAATGACAGATAACGATGTTGCCTGGCCTACTGCCATCGCGAGCAGGCTCGCTCCCACAATGGTTCTGCGGTGGACACAGTATCTCCGCCCCCTGCAAATAAATGTGGGAGTGCGCCTGCTTGTGGATATCACGCCAGTGGAGCGTTAGCCCGCAAGCAACATTTGGCCATTGAAGGCTGATTGAAATCGCCAGCGGTTCCGGTAAAGCTCGGCGGCGATTTCATTGACTGGATGTCAGGAGCTACCCGTTGGACAAGAAACCCCTCTACCGCAAGGTCAATACCCGCACTTGGGGTGTCTGGCGTAACGAAATTACCGGGCATTACCGGCATCAGCGCAATACCAAGAATGAAATCAACAACGATGCGTCACGGGGTTCGATGCATGGAACTCGCCGGCACGGGTTCGATTACACGCCGTTGTTCCGGTTTCTGCTGTCTCGCGTCGGTAGGCAATGGGATGAGGTTTTCAGCGAAACGGTGGCTCGCCTCGATCGGCCTGAACCGGTGTTCTGGATGGTTGCTCTGCATGAAAACGAAAGGAAAGAGCAGGTGTGTCTGGGAGAGTCGAGCTACTTCAGCGGCTTGTATGTCGATGGTCAAGGGTATCTGCGGATCGTCAATCCTGAGCTGAAAGCCGAGCACATGACGCCAAACTGTCATTGCTGCACCCACACGTTTAACGGCATTCCTTTCGGCCGGCGCAAGGACTGAACGGGTCAATCGACCCGGCTATGACTCATCGATTGTTCACCCAACCGATACTGGTTATTCCCACTGCGCTTCGCCTCATACATCGCCAGATCCGCAATATGAATCAACCGGTCCATGCTCGGCGCATGGTCCGGGAACACCGCGACCCCAAGGCTGGTGCCGATGTGTCGTTGATCATTGCCGATGGTCACCGGTGGCGACAGTTCGACGAAGATTTTCTGGCAGATGCTGCGGGCTTCGTCTTGCAGGCTGTTGCCTTGGGGCAGGCCTTGAAGGATGACCACAAATTCATCACCACCAATCCGGGCGACGGTATCCGTTGAACGCAGGATTTTCTTCAATCGCGTGGCGGTGGTGATCAATACCCGGTCGCCGGCGGCATGGCCGTAATGGTCGTTGATTGCCTTGAAACCATTGAGATCGACAAATACCAGCGCAACCCTCGTGGCGCTGATGCGCGCCTGTTCCAGCGCTTCGGACAGACGCTCCTCGAGCACCAGACGATTGGGCAGACCAGTCAGCGGATCGAAATGGGCCAGGTGTTGCAGGTAGCTGGCGGAGGCTTTTTCCTCGGTGATATCGCGTACCACACCCATCATCTTGATCGTTGCATCGTGGTCGTTCTTGACCACATTGCCTGTTTCCCGAAGCCAGCGGATCGTGCCGTCGGGCCACACCACCCGATATTCCTCGTCATGGTTGTCGCCGGTATCCAGGCAGCGCAATTCCCCGGCCCGGACCCTGGCCCGGTCGTCCGGGTGGACACATGAGCAAAACAGCGCGTAGGAGGGCGTTACTTCGTCGATCTTGAAGCCAAACATGCCGTAGATAGCTTCCGACCAGTAGAGCTTGTCGGTGTCGACATCCCAGTCCCATGTGCCGATACGGGCAAAATACTGGCTGCGCTTGAAGCGTTCGGCGTCACCGTCCTGGCGGATGTTTTGTCCGTCAGTCAGGCTGGTGAGCAGCACGCGATACTCGGCCAGCTGCTTTTGCAGCGAGCGCTCGCGACCGATCAACGCGACGATCAGGGCTAGCATCACTGAGCCGATGGCGACGCTGGTCCAGTCCACATTCATGCAGGTTTTGCCATCGTCGCGTATCAGCCGTATCGGGAGAGGTGCGCCTATGTTAGTTCACACGGCCCTCGATCAGCAGCCTCTATTACCGGAGGCGCCAAACTTATAGCAGTTCACCTTTGTCCCACAGATGCACCAATTCTCCAGGCGCTTTATCTTCAGGCACCTTCATCACCATCCGGTCGTCCTGTTCGCCGCTGCGGTAGCGCACTTCGATTTGATAGAAGCGCTGATCGCCGCGGCCGGCGGATGAACTCGTCATTGGCAGGCAACCTTCGAGCAACGAGCAGATGCGGCTACGTTGCTCTGCATCGCATTGGGCGAATTCGATCTCTCGGGGGCGGGTCAAGCTGTGGATCGCCGCTACGCCGCCCTGGCGGGAGACACAGACCACCGCGTTATCGTCCAGCGTTGGCAAGGTTTTCATTGTTCCTCCAGCGTCAGGTCGACGCCCACTTCAGACCAGCCGTGTCGCACCGCTTCGACTGCTGTTGCCCCCAATCCTTGCCGGGCATGCTCGACAGTCAGTTGCGCGAAGGCACTGAATGTCGCTTCGCTACCCAGGCGCTTGTCGCACAGCGCGTCGTACCAGATGCGGCCGGTTTTTTCCCAGGCAAAACCGCCCAGCGCCATCGCGGCCAGATAAAACGCCCGATTGGGGATGCCCGAATTGATGTGCACACCGCCGTTGTCTTCCTGGGTGATGACGAACTTGCGCATGTGATCCGGTTGCGGATCCTTGCCGAGCAACGGGTCGTCATAAGCCGTGCCCGGATGGGCCATCGAGCGTAAACCGATACCTTTGATGCCCGGTGCCAACAAGTCGGCGCCGATCAGCCAGTCAGCCTCTTCGACGGTCTGGCCCAGTACATGTTGTTTGATCAGCACCCCGAAAACGTCCGATATCGATTCATTCAATGCCCCGGACTGGTTGGCATAAACGAGACCGGCTTCGCTTTCGATCACGCCGTGCGTCAACTCGTGACCGACCACATCCAGAGAGCGGGTGAAACGCTCGAAGATTTCGCCATCGCCGTCACCGAACACCATTTGCGCGCCGTTCCAGAAGGCGTTCTCGTAATCCTGGCCGTAATGCACGCTGCCGACCAAGGCAAAACCCTTGTTGTCGATGGAGTCCCGACCCAGCACCTTCCAGAAGAAATCATAGCTGGCACCCATTGCGTCGTAGGCTTCGTCGACCGCCGGATCGCCGGTTGCCGCCTGACCTTCAAGTCGCACAGGCATACCCGGCAGCAGCATTTTGCCTTGCGCGTCATGAATACTGCGCTGTGCCAGGCCGGGGCGACCGGACAGCGGCAGGATCGCTTTGGCGGGTGGCCGCGATGGCGGGCCGGGATTGTGCCGCAGACGACGGACATGGCTCAGCGTGGCCTGGGCGCTGGAGCGCTGATGGTCGGAACCGTAGGCGATGATTCGGTTGAGGATGTAGGGCGGGATGAAACTGTACAGCGGTGATGAGTCGGTCATCAGAGCATCCTTTCCTGAAACGAAGACGTTATTCATGTGAGCCGGAGGACGGTCTTTCGGTTCCGTGGATTGCCTTGCGCGCCGGTTTCTGCGAAAACCTCCGTCCACGCCCCAAACACCGGGCGACTGTTAACGAGTAGGAATCATGAGCGACGAGTTGCAAATCATTGACCTTGAGCCGGGCGACGGCAAAGCCGCCGTCAAAGGCGCGCTGATTACCACCCAATACCGCGGCTGGCTGGAAGACGGGACAGAATTCGATTCCTCCTACAGCCGGGGTAAGCCTTTCCAGTGCGTGATTGGCACGGGGCGGGTGATCAAGGGGTGGGACCAGGGGATTATGGGCATGCAGGTCGGCGGCAAGCGCAAATTGCTGGTGCCGGCGCATCTGGCCTACGGTGAACGGACCATGGGCAAGATCACGCCGAACTCGAACCTGATTTTCGAGATTGAATTGCTGGAAGTGCTGACGCGGGATGATTGATTTGTTGGGTGTGGGCTGAAATGGCGAACCCCGCCATCTCAGTTAGAAGAAATGGTGGGGTTTTTATGTTTTCTGGTTTGATTCAGCGAGTCAGGTGAACATTTCAATATCGTCGAGCGTGTCAGCAACTGTGGCTTCAAGTGCAGGGAATTTTCCTTTTACGGAATCAAGGGCGGGCATCACGGCTTGCATTTCAAGCTCACCGAATCTGCGGGCTACATGGCCGAGTGCGGTGATTGCTGCCGCAGCCACCGACTGAGTGCCACTCTCGAGATGTTTCAGGCAAATGGTCTGAGCCCAGGCACTGTCTTGCTCATTTAATCCGATGGAAATCAGCGCGGTGATAATGTTCTTTTCTAAGCCGCTATCAAAGAGACCGACTGCTTCGTCATGGCTAATCGACGGATCGTGGTAGATCAGACTCACTGTCTAGCTCCCAGGATGTTTCCCTTTATATCGGCTTTTTTTGCCTTGATTAATACATTTTTCATATCTTGATGGAGTTTATTCCATGTTCTGACATGTCCGTGGCTCTATGAACTGCTGGAAGTGCTGACGCGGGATGATTAACCGCTAAGACTGAAAGGTCTCCCGATAGGCATACAAACCCGGTGTTCCGCCGGTCATCACGAACAGCACGTTGTCTCCGGTACGGTAGCGTCCTTGTCTGAGATCGGCCAACAGCCCGGCAAACGCTTTGCCGGAGTACACCGGGTCGATCAACAGGCCTTCGGCGCGAGCCATCAGGCGCACTGCTTCCTGCATGGCTGGCGTTGGCAGACCGTAACCGTCGCCCAACTGACTGCCGTCAATGGCGATCTCTTCGGCCTGAACGACGGCCTTGCTACCCAACAGTGCCAATGCGTCCTGGGTCAATTGCCGGGTTCTGTCCCCTGACGTGTCTCGATCGGACAAAACCGAATAGGACTTGACGATCGAGGTGCCTCGGCCCAGCAACTGGAAGCCCGCCGCGAGCCCTGCGTGAGTGCCGGCGCTGCCGTTGGGCACCACGACCTGATTGAAGCTGAGGCCGAGTTCCGTCTCTTGCTGTGCGATCTCCGCTGCGCAGCGCGCATAACCGAGACTGCCCAGCGGCGTTGAACCACCGGTGGGAATCACCAGCACGTTGCGCCCCAAATCCCGAAGTTGTGCGGCCCGTATTTCGGCCACGGCGAGTGAGTTGCTGCCGCCGGCAAGCACCTGTAGCTGTGCGCCGAACAATTGGTCGAGCAGGACGTTGCCGTTAAGTTCGTAATCCACATCGGTTTTGGGTACCGCGCGGGTCAGAATCAGTTCACAGGCAAGGCCCAGGCGCGCGCACACCGCGGCGGTCAGGCGCGCATGGTTGGACTGAATGCCGCCCACAGTGATCACCGTGTCGACTCCGGCCGCCAGCGCTGCGCCGATGTGAAATTCGAGTTTGCGCAGTTTGTTACCGCCACCGCCAATCAGCATATGATCGTCGCGCTTGAGAAACAGGCCGATTCCCTGCGGCTTCAAGCCCAGCAGGTGTTCGAGGCGTTCAGCGCGCTGAATGGGCGTGGTGCCTTGCAGGAGCTCTGCCCGCGCAAAACAACTCAGTGACGTGTCCAGTAGGGTTTGCATCAATGGAGCCTCGTTGTTCACCTTTAATAATGTGACTCTATGGAGGACGCCCTTCGTGATAAACGCATTGCCGGTTATTACTCCTTTAACCTGATGTACTTAATCAAGCGTTCCGCTTTCTCCCTTCACAAGGCATGGTCATGAGCAAACTCAGGCAAATGGAGGTTTTCGTCGCCGTGGTCGAGGCAGGCAGCTTTGCCGATGCGGCCAGTGATGTCGGGATGTCGGCGGTCATGGTTGGACGGCATATTCAAAGCCTGGAGAAAACCCTCAATACCAAATTGATTCAACGCACCACCCGACGCCAATCCATCACCGGGGAAGGTCGGTTGTTTTATGAAGAAGCCAAGCGGGCACTGGAGCAGGTGAAGTACGCGTTCAGCCGGGTGGAGGCGTCGAACCCGGAGCCCAGCGGACTGTTGCGAATCACCGCACCGATGACCCTCGGCGTGGCATTGGTCGGTCCTCTGGTTTCGGCGTTCATGCAGTGTTATCCGCAGATCCAGGTCGAGCTGATTCTGAGCAACGAAGTGGTGGACCTGTACGAGACGTCATTCGATCTGGCGTTCAGGATTTCCGAACTGATCGGCGTGAATCTGCTGGCCAAGCCATTGCCACCGTATCGAATGGTGATCTGCGCATCGCCCCGGTATCTGGAAAAATGGCAGGTACCTCAGTCCCCCGAAGACCTGCACCGACACAGAATCCTCACCCACACGTCCTGGAGCAATCGTTTTGCCTGGCCTTTGCAAAACGGCGCAAGCGAGGTTCCCTGGCCCGAAGGAGCGGTGTTGAAAAGCAATGACGGCCAAGTGCTGCTGCAGGCGGCCGTGGCCGGAGAGGGGATTTTGATGCAGCCCGATTTCCTGGTGTCGGCCGCGTTGGCCAAAGGCGAACTCGTGCGGATTCTGGACGCCTATGCGCCGCCACCCAAGCCGGTACAGATGGTGTATCCACGCTCGCGAAAATCACTGCCGAAGTTGAAAGCCTTTATCGATTTTGTTGCGCAGCGACTGGCGTGACCGTTGCGTGTTGACGTGGTCTTACGGCAAATCACTAAACAGCGGAATACGCCCGTTCAGCGAAGGCCGGTAATGCCAGGTCAGGCGATCCAACGCAGGTTTTAACGTCAGAATCTCCCTCAAGGTGGCGCAGGCAATACTCAAGGCCAACACCTGCCCCGGACATTGATGCCGCCCCGCACCAAAGGTAAAGCTGCGCCGGTCTGGACGATCCAGAAGAAAGACGTCGGGATGGTCATTGAGCTGCGGATCACGATTAGCCGAGGCCAACAGCACCAGAATCACGTCGCCGGGGTTCAGGCTTACCCCCTCGATTTCACAAGGCGCAGCGACAAACCGGCGGGTGTTCTGCACCGACGGATCGAAGCGCTGAACTTCAGCGATCAGGTCGTTCACGGATGTCGATTGATTGTGCAACGACGGGTTTCGAATCAGCGCCAACAACGCATTTCCGATCAGTCCGGCGGTGGCCTCATAGGTCTGGGAAAACAACCCGATCAGGTTGGCGATCAACATTTCGGAGTCGCCAGAGGTTGCCGCGAAGCGCTGGCGGATCCCGGCGAGCAGGGCGCTCTGATTGTTCGGGTCATCCAGCAGCTCAATCAAATAGCCGCTCAAGTGTTCCGCCGCTACGTGCGCGGCATCCCGTTGCGCCTGATCGCCGAGGGGCGACAGGCACGCGACGAAATTTACGGTCAGCTCGCTGATAGCGCGGCTTTGAGCCGCAGAGAACCCCAGCAATGCAGCCACCACGCAAACCGGCCCGCGGAACATTGCCTTGTACAACCCATCGGCGTCTGCAGTGATCAGGCGAGCGCCGACGAGCGCATTGACTTCATCTGCATCAATAGACGCCAACCCTGGCTGTATCGCCGACCTCGGGCAACGCTGCCCCTCGCCCTCATTCATCCGCATCAACCGACCGAAGACCTTGCCGGCCATCCCGCCAACTATCGCCTTGGGCACCGGTTCATGGGACGGTCGAACATGACAGTCAGGATGCGCCAGCACTGCCGCAACGGCTCGGGCGCTACTCGCCACCCACACTTTCAGTCCTTGGTGAAAAACCATCCCGCCCTGCGCGCGCAGTTGCGCGTAATAGGGATAAGGATCGGCATGAGTCGCAGCGATGATCGGGTCCATGGGTCGCAGCCTTGTTCGTGGTTGGAAAAGTGTTGCTACTATCTCCAGTCCGAAAGGGCCTTGATTCGTCCGGGAACGAAATATGAACGTAGAACAGCACGACATCGGCGTCTCTCAGGTGGCTGCAGCGATCGCGGAACCGGCCCGGACGAAAATCCTCTGTTCGCTGATGGACGGCCACGCCCGCACCAGCACTGAGTTGGCGGCGATTGCCGAAGTCAGTGCGTCCACCGCCAGCGCGCATCTGGCCAAACTCAAGGAGTTGGCGCTGGTGCGGCTGCACGTGCAGGGCCGACATCGCTATTACAGCCTGACGGACAAGCGTGTGGCCCAGGCGCTGGAAGCGTTGATGGTGATCGGCCAGAACGCTGCACCGACCTTCAATTCGCGCACCCCGGATCGCCTGCAATTCGCCCGCACGTGTTACGACCACATGGCCGGCACGTTGGCGGTGCTGCTGCATGACCGGATGATCGAAGCGGGGTGGCTGCTGGCAACCGATGAACAGGCTTATCAGTTGAGCCAAAGCGGTGAGGCGTTGTTTGAAGGGTTGGGTATCGAGGTCAAGGATTTGAGCACGCTGCGCCGCCGCTTTGCCTGCCCATGCCTGGACTGGAGCATGCGCCGCCCGCATCTGGGTGGATCGCTGGGGGCGGCGTTGTTGAAAACGGCGATCACGCGCAAATGGGTGACTCAAGACCTGGACAGCCGCGCGCTGGCATTGACGGCGACGGGACGCAAGGAACTCAGCAGCCGGTTCGCTGTTGAACTGCCAGTTCAGGTATCGACAACACAAACCGCGCTCACCGAGCCCCGGCGTCGAGCGATCGCCAGGTCTGCACCTTAGCGACTGGCCGAGGCCATCAGCACGCCGAAACCGGCGAAGGTCACACCCGAGACTTTCGCCGCCAGCCAGGAACCTTTCGGACTCGACAACCAGCCTTTGGCAGCATTGGCGAGCAAGGCATAGCTGCCATGCACGAGGATCACCAGCACGCCATAGGAGGCGACCAGTTTGAAAAACTGGGTGGAGAAGTGCGCTGAGGTGTCGATGAATTGCGGGAACACCGCCAGAAAGAAAAACACGGCCTTGGGGTTCAGAAACTGGATCGAAGCCGCTTCCAGGAAGCGGTAGCCCGGGCTTGAGGGACGTGTTTCAAGCAGCGTGTTGAAACCTGCCGAGCGCCAGCTCTTGTAACCCAGGTACAGCAAATAGGCGGCCCCTGCGTATTTCAACGCAGTAAAGGCGTTGGCGGAAGTGCTGAGGATCAGGCCGACGCTGGTGGCGCTGATGGCGGCGACGATAAACGCACCCGATGCGATCCCCAGAATGCCCGGCACTGCCCCGGTCCAGCCATGGCGCACCGCGTTGGACAGGGTCAGGACAACGCCAGGCCCCGGACTCAAAATGGTCAGGGTGGCGAACAATAGAAAGAGTCCGTAGCTGTTCATGTCTTGCTCCGTCAGGTGGCGCTGGCTGCGTGCGAGCAGATTGGCGTGACGACGTGGGCGTGACAAACGCTTTAATTGCGCTGCATATGTGACTAAATTAGACACATGATCAATCCACTACCGCCCCTCAATGCTGTTCGCGCCTTTGCTGTTGCTGCTCGCCATCAGAGTTTCAGCCTGGCGGCCGAAGAGCTGCATGTCAGTCACAGTGCCGTCAGCCGGCACATCAAATTGCTTGAGGAGCACCTGGGTGTGCTGCTGTTCGAGCGGCGTGTCCGGCAATCGGTGCTGACGCCGGCGGGTCAACGCTTTTATGAGCAGGTCAGTGCCGGGCTGGCGCAGATTGCCAACGCCACCGCTGCGCTCAAGCAACATGCCTCGCTGCCGACCGTGAAGATCAATGTCCGCCCATCCTTTGCGATGCTGTGGCTAGCGCCCAGACTGGAAGATTTCATCGCGCAGCACCCCGACATCAAGCCGCAAGTGATGACCCAGACCCAGGCACCCGATCATGCCCGCGACGGGTTCGACATCGTCATTCGCCGTGGTCGTGATGACTGGGCACCGGCGATCGAGGCACGAGCGCTCTTCGAAGACGAACTGTTGCTGGTCGCGGCACCTTCGCTGATCGAGCGCCTGGCCCTTGAAGACCTCGCGTCCCTGAGCCGTCACACGTTACTGACCGCCAAGGCGCGTCGCGAAGATTGGCACAACTGGGCCCTGCATTTTGGTCAAGGCCAGTCAGCCTCTCAGGTCACCCGGCAGTTTGACCACATGCACCGGGTGCTTGAGGCCGCCGTGGAAGGACAGGGCATTGCCTTGTGCCCGACCTCTTTGCTGGGCACCCATCTCTCTAGCGGTCGCCTGATTTGCCCATTGCCCGAATTGCGAATGCCGTTGCCGCGTTATTACTACGGTGTCGCGCCTAATGTGACGGCGCAGACACGGGTGTTTGTGGAGTGGTTGTTTGCTCAGATAGAACGGGATGCACTCACGATTATCGGGCGTTATAAAAAGTAGTGCCTGCGGGAATGTTTTTATTGACGAAGGACATGGCCCCGATAGTAACGTCATCACCAATTGAGAGGGTGTCCGCGATGATGCAACTATTTGCCCCGATACTTACGTTATCGCCGATCTTGAGGTCATATTCAGCTAGTCCCATGGTTTTAATGCCAATGGTAGTGTTTTGACGGATAAAGAAGTTTCGGCCGATCCGCACATGGCCAGTGATAACGATCCCAGGCAAATGGCCGATACGAAAGCCGGGGCCTATTTGGGCATCGATATTTATGTCAACTCCGTACTTTAGATTGCTCTTTCTTTCCAGCCGTTTCGCATAAACGCGGCACAAACCTTTGCGAGCATTTAAATACTGCGCCAGTCTGAATATGAACAAGTACCTGAGCGTGTTGCTCTTTCTGGTTCGTTTAAGAATATTGGTGATCAGGCCGATGCGACTTCCTGGTTTTTTCTTGTTTGAAACTTCCGATTTCCAATGCATCGTCAAAGTTTCTAAATTCACGGCGCAGTCCCTAGCCTTCGGCTCTGAAAAATGGGCTAGTTTATCAAGTGAACCAGGGAATGGGTACGGACCCCGAATCGCCATTCCTTGTGCAATAAAAAACCCACCCATCGGCAAAGCGATGGATGGGTTATGTGCCGCTGGGGATCAGGTCCCGTCAAATCAAACCTTGACGATCCAGCCCGCTGGCGCTTCGATGTCGCCGGTCTGTACACCGGTCAGCTCTTTGTAGAGCTTCTGGGTGACTGGGCCGACTTCGGTTTCGCTATGGAACACGTGCAGGTGATCGTTGTAGCTGATGCCGCCGATCGGGGTGATCACCGCAGCAGTACCGCAAGCGCCGGCTTCCTTGAAGTCGGACAGCTTGTCGATGAACACGTCGCCTTCGACCACTTCCAGGCCCAGACGCGATTTTGCCAGCTCGATCAACGACAGGCGGGTAATGCCCGGCAGGACCGACGGCGAATTCGGGGTCACGAACTTGTTGTCGTGGGTGATCCCGAAGAAGTTGGCCGAGCCGACTTCTTCGATTTTCGTGTGGGTCATCGGGTCCAGGTAAATGCAGTCGGCGTAGTGGGCTTTCTTGGCCTGGGAACCTGGCATCAGGCTGGCCGCGTAGTTACCACCGACCTTGGCTGCACCGGTGCCTTGTGGGGCGGCGCGGTCGTAGCTGGAGATCAGGAAGTTGTGCGGGGTCAGGCCGCCCTTGAAGTAGGCACCGACCGGGATGGCGAAGATCGAGAAGATGAACTCGGGGGCGGTACGCACGCCGATGTTGTCACCCACGCCGATCACGAACGGACGCAGGTACAGCGCGCCGCCGGTGCCGTAAGGCGGGATGAAACGCTCGTTGGCGCGGACCACTTCCTTGCAGGCTTCGACGAACTGCTCGGTAGACACCTGTGGCATCAGCAGGCGCGCGCAGCTGCGTTGCATGCGGGCGGCGTTCTGGTCCGGGCGGAACAGGTTGATCGAACCGTCCTTGCAACGATAGGCCTTCAGCCCTTCGAAGCACTGCTGGCCATAGTGAAGGGCAGTGGAACCTTCGCTGATGTGCAGCACATTGTCTTCGGTCAGGGTGCCTTTGTCCCACTCGCCATTACGCCAGTGCGACAGATAGCGCTTGTCTGTCTTGATGTAGTCAAAACCCAACTTGTCCCAATTGATGCTTTCGTTACCCATGACACCCTCTATCGCTTAACAACCGCCGAAACGGTTCAAGGCTTCTGACGTTTTTCTGGATGGGGACAACAATACTTCATTCCGGGCCTGTTTCGCAGCCCGCAATTCGTTCCTTTGATCGTTCCCACGCTCTGCGTGGGAATGCAGCCCGGGACGCTCCGCATCCCTAACGCGGACGCGGAGCGTCCGTTGAGGCATTCCCACGCGGAGCGTGGGAACGATCAGATGAAGCGGTTACAGGTGCAGCGCGTGGCCGAGGGCTCGCAATGCCGCTTCCTGTACCGCCTCACCGAGTGTCGGATGCGCGTGGATGGTGCCGGCAATGTCTTCCAGCCGGGCGCCCATTTCCAGGCTCTGGCCGAACGCCGTCGACAATTCCGACACGCCCACACCGACCGCCTGCCAGCCGACAATCACATGATTGTCACGCCGCGCCACGACCCGCACGAAGCCGCTTTTCGATTCCAGCGTCATCGCCCGACCATTGGCGGCAAACGGGAAGCTGGAAACGATGCAGTCCAGGCCCGCCGCCTTGACGTCGTCCGGGGTCTTGCCGACCACCACCAGTTCCGGGTCGGTAAAGCACACGGCGGCGATGGCGGTCGGGTTGAACTCGCGGGATTTGCCGCTGATCAGTTCGGCAACCATCTCACCCTGAGCCATGGCCCGGTGCGCGAGCATTGGTTCGCCGCTCACGTCGCCAATGGCATACACATTGCGCATGCTGGTCTGGCAGCGGTTGTCGATCTTGATCGCCGAGCCGTTCATGTCCAGGTTCAAACCTTCGAGGTTCCAGCCCTGGGTGTTCGGCTTACGGCCGACGGCGACGAGGACCTGATCGGTTTCCAGGTTCAGGGTGTCGCCATTCGGGTCAAGAACTTGCAGGGTATTGCTAGCAGAATCAAAGCCTTGGACGCTGTGCTTCAAGTAAAGCTTCATGCCGAGTTTTTTCAGTTCGTCATGCACGGGCTGTGTGAGTTCCGCGTCGTAGGCCGGCAGGATGCGATCCTGAGCCTCGACCACGATGACTTCGGCACCGAGCTTGCGATAGGCAATCCCCAACTCCAGACCGATGTAACCGCCACCGACCACAATCAGCCGTTTCGGCACGGAGGTCGGCGCCAGGGCTTCGGTGGAGGAGATGATCGGGCCGCCAATCGGCAGCATCGGCAGGTTCACGCTTTTCGAGCCGGTGGCCAGCACCAGGTGTTCGCACTGAATCCGCGTGTCGCCGACGTCGACGGTTTTGCCGTCGACGATCTTGGCCCAACCTTGAATGACCTGGACCTTGTTCTTTTTCAGCAGCGCCGCCACGCCGGTGGTCAGGCGATCAACGATGCCGTCCTTCCACTCGACACTTTTACTGATATCGAGGGTCGGCGCCGACACGCTGATGCCCAGCGCCGAATGCTGGCTGTGATGCTGCGTCTGGTGAAACTGTTCGGCGACGTGGATCAACGCCTTGGACGGAATGCAGCCGATGTTCAGGCACGTGCCGCCCAGGGATTCGCCTTCGACCAGAATGGTCGAGATGCCCAGCTGACCGGCACGAATCGCCGTCACATAACCGCCAGGGCCGCCGCCGATGATCAGCAGCGTGGTGTTCAAATTCTGCATGTCTTACTCCACAAACAAGGTTGCGGGTTGTTCGAGCAAGCCACGGATGGCCTGGATGAATTGCGCCGCATCCATGCCATCGACCACGCGGTGATCGAAGGAGCTGGAGAGGTTCATCATCTTGCGAATCACAATCTGGCCTTTGACGACCATCGGGCGTTCGACGATTTTGTTGACGCCCACGATCGCCACTTCAGGCAGGTTCAGCACCGGGGTGCTGACGATACCGCCCAAGGCGCCGAGGCTGGTCAGGGTGATGGTCGAACCGGACAACTCATCGCGGCTGGCCTTGCCATTGCGGGCAGCGATAGCGAGGCGAGAAATTTCCTGGGCGCTGTCCCACAGGCTGCGGGTTTCGGCGTGACGGACCACCGGCACCATCAAACCGATGTCAGCTTGGGTGGCGATGCCGACATGCACCGCGCCGAGGCGGGTGATGACCTGGGCTTCGTCGTCGTAACGGGCGTTGATCTGCGGGAAGTCGCGCAGGGCAACGACCAGTGCGCGGACCAGGAACGGCAGCAAGGTCAGCTTGCCGCGGGTCGCGCCGTGTTTTTCGTTCAGGTGAGCGCGCAGTTCTTCCACGGCGGTGACGTCGATTTCTTCGACATAACTGAAATGAGCGGCGCGCTGAGTGGCGTCCTGCATGCGCTGGGCGATCTTGCGGCGCATGCCGATGACCGGGATCTGTTCTTCATCGTTACGCTGGGCGTAAGCGGCGACAGCGGTGGATTGCGGCTGTTGACCTTGAGCCAGATAGGCCTCGAGGTCTTCGTGCAGCACCCGACCGGCAGGGCCGGTGCCACGCACCAGACGCAATTGAATGCCGAGGTCCAGCGCATGTTTGCGTACAGCCGGGGACGCCAACGGACGCTCATCCGCTTCGCGAGCGACCATCGGACCCTGGCATACGGCAGCTCGCGGCGCTGCGGCAACAACCGGTTTGCTCTCGACAGCGGTGGCAACTTTCGGTGCCGACACCGGCGCTTCTTTAACCGGTGCAGGCTGCGCCGACTCTTTAACGTTGCCCGCGCCTTCGACTTCAATGCTGATCAGGATGCTGCCAACCGCCATGACTTCGCCAGGCTGTCCGCCCAGGGCAATCACCTTGCCGTTCACCGGCGAAGGGATGTCGACCATCGCCTTGTCGGTCATGACATCGGCCAGTACCTGGTCTTCGACGACCATGTCGCCGACTTTGACGTGCCAAACCGACAGTTCAACTTCTGCAATGCCTTCACCAATGTCCGGCATTTTAATAACGTGCGTGCCCATTCAGACCTCCATAACCCGATGCAAAGCCGCGCCCACTCGGGACGGACCAGGGAAATACGCCCACTCTTGTGCGTGCGGGTAGGGAGTGTCCCAACCGGTGACGCGTTCGATAGGCGCTTCCAGGTAGTGGAAGCAGTGCTCTTGCACCAGGGCGACCAGTTCGGCGCCGAAACCGCAGGTGCGGGTCGCTTCGTGCACGATCACGCAACGGCCGGTTTTCTTCACCGACTTGACGATGGTCTCCAGGTCCAGCGGCCACAGGCTGCGCAGGTCGATGACTTCGGCGTCTATGCCGGTTTCTTCAGCCGCCACTTGCGACACGTAAACGGTGGTGCCGTAAGTCAGGATGGTCACGTCCTTGCCCGGACGGGTGATCGCGGCGACGTCCAGCGGCACGGTGTAGTAACCGTCCGGCACTTGCGCGGCCGGGTGTTTCGACCACGGGGTAACCGGGCGTTCGTGGTGACCGTCGAACGGGCCGTTGTACAGGCGTTTTGGCTCGAGGAAGATCACCGGGTCATCGTTTTCGATGGAGGCGATCAGCAAGCCTTTGGCGTCGTAAGGGTTGGACGGCATCACCGTGCGCAAACCGCAGACCTGGGTGAACATCGCCTCGATGCTCTGGCTGTGCGTCTGGCCGCCGTAGATGCCGCCGCCGCAAGGCATGCGCAGGGTCATCGGGGCGGTGAACTCGCCGGCCGAGCGATAACGCAGGCGGGCGGCTTCGGAAATGATCTGGTCCGACGCCGGGTAAACGTAGTCGGCGAACTGGATCTCGGCCACCGGCCGCAGACCGTAGGCGCCCATGCCGACGGCGACGCCGACGATGCCGCTTTCGGAGATCGGCGCGTCGAATACGCGGGAGGTGCCGTACTTGTTCTGCAGGCCTTCGGTGCAACGGAACACGCCGCCGAAGTAGCCGACGTCCTGGCCGAACACCACGACGTTGTCGTCACGCTCAAGCATCACATCCATGGCCGAGCGCAGGGCCTGGATCATGGTCATGGTGGTCGTGGTCATGGCGGTTTCCAACTCGATTTTGTTGTTGTGATCGTTCATGTCAGATCCCCAACTCTTGACGCTGGCGCTTCAAGTGCTCCGGCATCTCTTTGTAGACGTCTTCGAACATGGTCGCGGCGCTCGGAATCTGGCCGCCGGCGAGGGTGCCGTACTGCTCGGCTTCTTTCTGTGCGGCGATCACTTCGGCTTCCAGTTCGGCACTGACGGCGACGTGTTCCTCTTCGGACCACTGACCGATTTTCACCAGATGCTGCTTGAGACGCGCAATCGGGTCGCCCAACGGGAAGTAGCTCCAGTCGTCGGCAGGACGGTATTTGGACGGATCATCAGAAGTCGAGTGCGGGCCGGCGCGGTAGGTGACCCATTCGATCATGGTCGGGCCGAGGTTGCGGCGGGCGCGTTCGGCGGCCCAGGCAGAGGCGGCGTAGACCGCGACGAAATCGTTGCCATCGACCCGCAGGGAGGCAATGCCGCAACCGACGCCACGACCGGCGAACGTGGTGGCTTCACCACCGGCAATCGCCTGGAACGTGGAGATCGCCCACTGGTTGTTGACCACGTTGAGGATCACTGGCGCACGGTAAACGTGGGCGAAGGTGAGGGCGGTGTGGAAGTCGGATTCAGCGGTAGCGCCGTCGCCGATCCAGGCCGAGGCGATTTTGGTGTCGCCCTTGATTGCCGAGGCCATGCCCCAGCCCACGCCTTGCACGAACTGGGTGGCGAGGTTGCCGGAAATAGTGAAGAAGCCGAAGTCTTTGACTGAATACATGATCGGCAGCTGACGGCCCTTGAGCGGATCGCGCTCGTTGGACAACAGCTGGCAGATCAGGTCCACCAGCGGCACTTCGCGCGCCATCAGGATGCTTTGCTGGCGGTACGTCGGGAAGCACATGTCATCGACGTTCAACGCCAGGGCCTGGCCGCTGCCGATGGCTTCTTCGCCAAGGCTCTGCATATAGAACGACATTTTTTTCTGACGCTGGGCGACCACCATGCGGTTGTCATAGATCCGCGTCTTGAGCATGGCACGCATGCCTTTGCGCAGGATCTCGGCCGGCACGCCTTCAGCCCAGGGACCGAGGGCATTGCCCTCGTCATCGAGCACGCGAATCAGGCCCTTGGCCAGATCAGCGGTGTCGGCCGGTTCAACGTCGATTGGGGGTTTGCGCACCGTGCCGGCGTCGGTCAGACGCAGGTAGGAGAAGTCGGTTTTGCAGCCTGGACGGCCCGATGGTTCGGGAACGTGCAGTTGCAGCGGTTCGTACGCTTGGTTCATGGCTTCTACGCTCGATCTTGTGAATTTCTTGTAGTGAGCTGACCGTCATTCTTCGGTGAAAGAAATCTTGTCCTACAACAATCATAGGCCGGGCCAAGAAGAATATTTCTCTCTGTTTCATTGCGCTGGTGATCATTTGAGGATAAAAAATCTGCATAAACATAAAAAACAGGTGGTTTTGTCTCATGCGCAAACTGGACCGTACCGATATCGGCATTTTGAACAGCCTTCAGGAGAACGCGCGCATCACCAACGCCGACCTCGCACGCTCGGTCAATCTGTCGCCAACCCCGTGCTTCAACCGGGTCAAGGCGATGGAGGAATTGGGCCTGATTCGTGAGCAAGTGACGCTGCTGGATGCCGATTTGCTGGGGCTGCATGTGAATGTGTTCATTCATGTGAGCCTGGAAAAACAGGTGGAGGAGGCGTTGCAGCATTTCGAGGAAGCGATCTCGGATCGCCCGGAAGTGATGGAGTGCTATTTGATGGCCGGCGACCCGGATTACTTGATTCGCGTACTGGTGCCGACCATTCAGTCGCTGGAGCGCTTCATGATGGACTTCCTCACCAAAGTCCCCGGCGTTGCCAATATCCGCTCGAGCTTTGCGCTCAAGCAGGTGCGGTATAAGACGGCGTTGCCGTTGCCGGCGAATGGGTTAACCCTCGCGAACTAAACGCAAATCCCCTGTAGCAGCTGTCGAGCACCGCGAGGCAGCGTTCGGCTGCGTAGCAGTCGCAGACCCTACAACCGAGTTCCTTCAGGTAAACCGCGGACGCAGCCTCGCGGTGCTCGACAGCTGCTACGGGTTACGTGTTCGATCGTTAGAGTTTATTCAGAGGGATCTTCAAATAGGTGACGCCATTGCCCTCAGCCGGCGGCAAATTCCCCGCCCGCACATTCACCTGGATCGCCGGCAGTAATAGCGTCGGCATGCCCAACCCCGCATCGCGCCGGGTGCGCATGGCAACGAACGTGGCTTCGTCGATGCCGTCATGAATGTGAATGTTGCTTTTGCGCTGTTCACCCACCGTGCTCATGCACTGCGGTTTACGCCCCTCGGGCGGGTAGTCATGACAGACATACAGTCGGACGCCGGCAGGGAAGGCCAGCAGCTTGTGAATCGAGGCAAACATCTGATTGGCATTGCCGCCGGGAAAGTCGCAGCGCGCGGTGCCCACATCCGGCATGAACAATGTATCGCCCACCAGAATCACATCGCTGTCGATCAGATAAGCCATGTCCGCTGGCGTGTGGCCGGGAACATGCAGGGCCGTGGCCTTGAGATTGCCGATGCGGAACGATTCATCCGGCGCGAACAGATGATCGAACTGCGAACCATCGATACAGAATTCCGGCTCAAGGTTGAACAGGGTCTTGAACACGCTTTGAACCTTGCTGATCGACTGACCAATCGCAATCTTCCCGCCCAGTTCCCGACGCAGATACGGCGCAGCGGACAGGTGATCGGCATGGGCGTGGGTTTCCAGCAGCCATTGCACCTGCAACTGATGCTGGCGAACGAAGGCGATGATCTTGTCGGCCTGGGTGGTGGCGGTTCGCCCCGCGGCGGGGTCGTAATCGAGCACCGGGTCGACGATGGCGCAGTGTCCGCCATCGTGTTCGTAGATGACGTAGCTGTAGGTCGACGAGGCAGGGTCTAAAAAAGCTTCAATCAAGGCAGGCATGGTGGCCGTTTTCTTTTAGGACAAGCCATGAGGGTAGTTTCATTCTCCCTGCGCTGACCAGCCCGCATCAATTCAATTAATCAAAAAAGCTGCGCGGGCTCTATCCTGTCAGCCATCGATACCGGGCGTTCCCGGCTTTTTTCGCGGATCACGAGTGTTTTATGTTGCTGGCAAGTTTTTTTGGCGTGGTGATGGGGTTGGTTCTCGGTTTGACCGGCGCCGGTGGCGGCATTCTTGCGGTGCCGGCGCTGGTGCTGGGGTTGGGTTGGACCATGACGCAAGCCGCGCCGGTCGCCCTGTTCGCGGTGGGCAGTGCGGCGGCTGTCGGCGCCATTGACGGGTTGCGCCATGGCCTGGTGCGTTATCGCGCAGCGTTGCTGATCGCTCTGCTGGGGGCGATTTTTTCGCCGATCGGCATCTACTTCGCCCATCAGTTGCCGGAAAAAATCCTGATGATCCTGTTCAGCCTGCTAATGGTCATGGTGGCCTGGCGGATGCTGCGCCGAGAGCGCCAGGACGAAGGGCCAAGCGACCACGGCCACGCCAACTGGGGCCAGAAGAACTGCATGCTCGATCAGCAGACCGGGCGCTTTTCCTGGACCGCCAAATGCACCGCGACCCTCGCGGCACTGGGCGCGGTGACCGGTGTGGTATCGGGGCTGCTCGGGGTCGGTGGCGGCTTCCTGATCGTCCCTGCATTCAAGCAACTGACCGATGTGCAGATGCGCGGCATCGTCGCCACGTCGTTGATGGTGATCAGCCTGATTTCCGCCATCGGCGTGATTGGCGCGTTTCAGGCCGGGGTGCGAATCGACGGTTTGGGCGTGGCGTTTATCGTCGCGAGCATCGTCGGCATGATCATTGGCCGAAGACTTTGTGCGCGAGTCCCGGCCCGGGCATTGCAGATCGGCTTCGCCAGCATCTGTGTCGTGGTCGCCGCTTACATGCTGTTTAGAGCGGGCGTTTAGCAAGTACCGGTTCCTGTGGACGCCAGTCCGTTCCACAGGCGTACGCCTTAAGTTCCGGGCCTCGTCGACGGACGGTCTTACACCGAACTTGCCGCGCATCACCTGCCACTCCAAAGCATTTCAAAACCGCCTCCAAGGCAGCGTATGACGCCGCCGGTCAGCTTTCGATAATCGCCTCCGACATCCAGTCCCCCGCTGCGGAGCGCGTCATGCACAACAATAAGAACATCAAGCATCGTTTCTTGCCTGCCTTCATCGCCAGCCTTTCGACCCTCGGTTTGAGCTCGATGGCCCAAGCCGAGATCGTGCTGTACGACAAGGACCAGACCACGTTTTCCACCGACGGCTACATCAACGCTTTTTACGTGAACAGCGATGTGGACCGTGCCGGCGACCAGTTCGACCGCAAGCAAGCGCGGGTCAAAATGGGTTTTCTGCCCAACTACCTGGGCTTCAACATGGGCAAGCAGGTCGATGACCTCAAGCTCGGCGCCCGGTCTTCTTTCTGGGTGACCATCAACGACAGCGAAACCAACGGCACCGACACCGCCATCGACGTGCGTCAGTTCTACGGCACGGTGGCCAACCCTGAGTGGGGCGAAGTGCTGGTCGGCAAGGACTTCGGCCTGTTCGCCCGTTCCAACATCCTGCTCGATGAATTGCTCGCCGGTTACGGCCAGGTCAGCGACACCCTCGGGCTGGTGGACGGTGGCGGGGTGTCGTTCGGCAATATCGGCACGGGTTATCCGTATCCGTTCCCGACGTCGCAGATCACCTACCGCACGCCGGTGATGGAAGGTTTGCGGGTGGCCGTGGGGATCATGGACCCGGTGGACACCAACGACAGCAGCCCGACAGGCAAGGCGTACCAAGAGAACCCGCGTACCGAAAGCGAGATCACCTATCAGTTCGACCTCGCCGGGGCGAAGATCTACAGCTGGGTCAACGGCAGCTACCAGACGTCGGACAATACCGATTCCACCGTCGAGTCCGTCACCTCCAAAGGCGTCGGCTATGGCGTGCAGGCGAAAATGGGCGGCTTGTCCCTCACAGGCTCCGGCTTCCAGGCCAAAGGCATCAACCCGTTTTTCACCAACAACGCTGGCGAACCGACCCTGCGCAATGTCGACAGTGACGGTTACCTGCTGCAGGGCTCCTACAAACTGGGCAAGAACCGACTGGCCTTGTCTTACGGCAAGACCAACGACGACGGCAATGGCGTGGTCGGCAGCGGCGCGGATTACGAAACGCGCGGCGTTGCGCTGTTCCATGACATCAACGACAACCTCAAGCTGGTGGCCGAGTACAACCAGTTCGCAATCAACGGCCACGACACCAGCGACCAGGATGAAGACACCGACACCTTTGCGGTGGGGGCTGTGCTGACCTGGTAACCCTGTAGCGACGCCGCTTACTTGTGGCGAGGGAGCTTGCTCCCGCTGGATCGCGTAGCGGTCCCGATCCTGGTCGCGCATCGGCCGGTTGGGGATTGCTTCGCAGTCCAGCGGGAGCAAGCTCCCTCGCCACAAATGCGTCAGTCATCAAGTACTCAATTTGCCGACTCTCATCCCATCGAAGCGGCTACCCGCTACCCAAGTAGCATACGTCGCAGCTCACAGGCTTCGTACACTCCAGCCTCATACATGCGCACCTGCGGGAGGCGACGATGCAGCAGGTCCAGAGTGAAGGTGTGGTCAGTGCCATGTCCCAGGCCACCGATGCCCAGCAAGTGGCGCAGGAGCTGGCGCGACAACTGTTGCATCCGCACTTGGGCTTCGTGCTGTTCTTCTGTTCCGCCGAGTACGACTTGCAGGCGCTGGGCCAGGCCTTGCAACAAAGCTTCGGCGGTATACGCCTGGTGGGTTGCACCAGTGCCGGGGAAATCACGCCCTTGGGCTATGGCCGCAACTGCGTGACCGCGGTGGGTTTCGACCACCGGCATTTTTCCATCGACGCCGAACTGATCTGCGAGATGGAGCGCTTCAGCCTGATCGACGCCCAGCAAATGGTCGAGCGCCTGGTCAGTGGCTGTCGCAGCAACACGTTGGCGCCGATCAAGGGCAACAGCTTTGCCCTGACTCTGCTCGATGGCTTGTCCAGTCGTGAAGAAATGGTCCTCGCGGCCCTGAGTGCAGCATTGGGCGACATCCCGCATTTCGGCGGTTCGGCCGGCGACGACAATTACCTGACCCACACCCACGTCTATTTCAATGGCGAGTTCCACAGCGGCGCAGCGGTGGTGGTGCTGGTCAATACCTGGCTCGACTTTGAAGTTTTCACCACCCACCACATTCTGCCGCGGGCGGAAAAACTGGTGGTCACCGGCGCCGACAGCGCCTCGCGCCGGGTCTTTGAACTGAATGCCGAACCGGCCGCCGAGGAATACGCCCGGCACATTGGCGTGCCGGTGGCGGAGCTCGATCACCGGATCTTCGCCGCGCACCCCTTGGCCGTGCGGATCAACGATCAGTATTACGTGAGGGCGATCCAGCAGGTTCATCCGGACCTGAGCCTGAGTTTCTACTGTGCGGTGGAAAACGGCATCGTCCTTACTGTCATGAAGCCCGGCCCCATGCTGCCAAACCTGCAAACCCTGTTCGAAGGCTTGCAGGAGCGCCTTGGCGATCTGTTGCTGACCATCGGCTGCGACTGCTTTCTAAGGCGTATGGAACTGGAAGACAGCGGCAGTCTGGAGCAGATCGGAACGTTTTTGCGTGACCAGCGGGTGATGGGTTTCAATACCTACGGAGAACAGTTCAATGGCATGCACATCAACCAGACCTTCACCGGGGTCGCCATTGCCCGAGGCCGGTCCCCTGGACATCGTTGAGCTTCAAGCGCAGATCGCCAGCCTGCAGCGCGACAACCACAAACTGCAGCGCATCAATGGCGCGCTGATCGAGCGGATCGAGTCCGGCATCACCCGCGGCAATGACCCGTACGCGGCGTTCCAGCATTCTGTGGTGCTGGCCGAGCAGGTGCGTGAGCGCACCGACGCCTTGAACCAGGCCATGGCTGAACTCAAGTCGGGCAATCGCTTGCTCAGCGAGGCACGCCTGCGAGCAGAAACCGCGCATCAGCATTTGATCGATGCCATCGAGAGCATTTCCGACGCGTTCGTGCTGTTCGATGCGGACCAGCGGATCGTGTTGTTCAACAGCCGTTTCAAGGCGTTCTGGGGCAACAGCCGGGTGCGGATCAACGCCGGCATGCGCCTGACCGAGGTCAAGCGACTGATGTCCGCCACCGGGCTGTTCACTGAAGAGCCGCGCGGGCATGCCGACGAAAACCTGCTTTATCGCCTGCAGGACGGTCGCTGGTTGCAAGTCAGCGAACGCCCCACCCAGGAAGGCGGGCGGGTGATCCTGTTCACCGACATTACCGACGTCAAACTCCGCGAAACCGTGCGCCGCGAGCAGGCGGTGGCGCAGAAATCCCACTTGTTGCAACGGGCGGTCGACAACCTGTCCCAAGGCGTGGCCATGGTCAACGCCGAGGGCATTCTGGAATTGTGGAACCGGCGATTCCTCGAACTCAGCGGCCTGGCCCCGGTGGCAGCCCATCGTCCGTTTGCCGAAGTGATCGGCGACAGCGAGCTGAATCTGCTGACCCCGGCCAGCCGGGATCTGAACGGACGGCATGTGCTGGAATGCGAGCAGCGCCTCTATGATGGCCGGGTGCTGGAAATTCGCACCCATCCGTTGCCCACCGGCGGTTTCGTCAACACCTTCACCGACATCACCGAACGCTACCAACACGCCGAAGCGCTGAGCGAAAGCGAGCGCTGGATCCGCCTGATCACCGACCATGTGCCGGCGCTGATTGCCTACCTGAATGCCGATCTGGTCTACGAATTCACCAACAAGGTGTACGAAGAATGGTACTGCTGGCCTCGGGGCGTGATGCTTGGGCAGAGCCTGCGCGAAGTCCACAGCGAACAGCATTACCAGCGCCTGGAAGCCTACGTCGCCAGGGCTTTGGCCGGTGAGAGCGTAACGTTCGAGTTTGCCGAAACCAACATCAACAATCAGGAGCGCTACATGCTGCGCTCCTATGTGCCCAATCGCCTGGCCACCGGGGAAGTGGTGGGGATTTTCGTGCTGATCCGCGACATCACCGAACGCCGCCGCACCGCCGAGGCGCTGCACCAGGCCTATCAGAATCTTGAGTTGCGGGTGCGCGAACGCACGGCAGAACTGACCACCCTCAATGACCAGTTGCTGCGCGAAATCGACGAGCGTCGGCGGGCGGAATCTCGCCTGCGTGAAGCCAAGCTCGAGGCCGAACAAGCCAACCTGTCGAAGACCAAGTTTCTCGCTGCCGTCAGTCATGACCTGCTGCAACCGCTCAACGCCGCGCGGCTGTTTACCAGCGCGTTGCTCGAACGGCGGGAGCCGGTGGCCAATGCCATTTTGGTGCGAAATGTCAGCAACTCCCTGGAAGACGTGGAGAACCTGCTGGGTACGCTGGTCGATATCTCCAAGCTGGATGCCGGGGTGATCAAGGCCGACATTGCGCCATTTGCCCTCAGCGAATTGCTGGAAAACCTTGCGGCCGAGTACACCCAGGTGGCTCGCAGTGAAGGCCTGGAACTGCATTTCATCCCTTGTTCCGCCTTGGTGCGCAGCGACATTCAGTTGCTGGCGCGGATTCTTCGAAACCTGCTGAGCAATGCCATTCGCTACACCTACAGCGGACGTGTGGTACTCGGTTGTCGGCGTCATCACCAGCGCCTGTCGATCGAGGTCTGGGACAGCGGCATGGGCATCGCCGAAAACCGCCTCGAGGAGATTTTTCAGGAATTCAAACGTGGTGATGTGCAGCGACCGGATCAGGATCGCGGGTTAGGCCTGGGTCTGGCGATCGTGGAAAAGATCGCGAGGATTCTCGGCCACCGTATTCATGTGCGTTCGTGGCCGGGCAAGGGCTCGATGTTCTCGGTCGAAGTGCCCCTCAGCGCTACGGCCCCCAAGGCGCTGCCGAGCCTGTTGATGAGTGAGCCGATGCTTGAACGCCTGCGTGGGGCGCGGGTTTGGGTGCTGGACAACGACGCGGCCATTTGCGCCGGCATGCGCACCTTGCTCGAAGGGTGGGGGTGTCTGGTGGTCACGGCGCTGTCCGAGCAGGACCTGGCGCGGCAAGTGGACAACTATCACGAAGAAGCCGATTTGCTGATCGCCGACTATCACCTGGACGACGATCAGAACGGCGTCGATGCCGTGGCCCGGATCAACGCCCGTCGCGGTTCGGCGATCCCGGCGATGATGATCACCGCCAACTACAGCAACGAACTCAAACAGCAGATCCGCGAGTTGGGCCACACCCTGATGCACAAACCGGTGCGGCCGATGAAGCTCAAGACCGCGATGAGTCATTTGCTCGGCAGGCCTTGAGATGATCGTTCCCACGCTCCGCGTGGGAATGCCTCAACGGACGCTCCGCGTTCGGCTCTGGAGGGACGCAGAGCGTCCCGGGCTGCATTCCCACGCGGAGCGTGGGAACGATCATCATCAGACATCAGCGGCGTAAGTAAGACCCGAAATCAATGTCGCCGGCACTCAAGATCGCCTGCACCCGGTTGTGCACATTGAGTTTGCGCAGGATCGCCGAGACGTGGGCCTTGACGGTGGTTTCGGCGATTTCCAGGGTGTAGGCGATCTGTTTGTTCGACTCGCCCTTGGTCATGCGTTCGAGCACCAGCAACTGCTTGCGGGTCAAGGCCTGGAGCAGTTCAGGTGGGAAGCTCGGGGCATCGTTCATGCGCCTTGTACCGCTTTTTTGCGTGCGGATGATATCCGGCGGCAAATAGACATTGCCGTTGAGGATCTGCTGGATGGCTTCGGTCATCTGCACCCGTGGCGAGGATTTGGTGATGAAGCCCACCGCGCCGTAAGTGATGGCTTGCAGCACGACTTGTTTGTCCTGTTCGGCCGAGACGATCACCACCGGAATGGTCGGCGCCTCGTTGCGCAGATTGATCAGGCCATTGAGGCCGTGCATGCCGGGCATGTTCAGGTCGAGCAGGATCAGGTCCAGGTCGTCGTGTTCCTGCGTCAACACCAGGGCGCTGTCCAGGTCGGCGGTTTCCATCACCTCGCTGCCCGGAAAACCATCGCTGATGACGTTATGAATGGCTTCGCGAAACAGCGGGTGATCATCGGCAATCAGAATTTTGTACATAGCCTTTCACCTCATTATTTTGATTAGGGTGTGGCAACAACTCGCACGCGTAAAGGTCAGGGGAAGGGCTCGGGCTGGGCAGGCGTTACGGGCAGGTTGGCTGCCTGCCAGGCGTCCAGGCCGTCGCGATACCAATACAGAGTCTTATAGCCCATGGCGGCGGCGCGCTTCACGGCGTTCCAGCTCAGCCAGCAATCGGAGCGGCAGTAGAAGACCAGCGGTTGTGCAAGATCACCTGCGGTCAATGTGTTCAGCTTACGCGCAAAATAGTCCTGCCAGTCAGGCGTCAGGTCACCGTCGCCGGTATTGGCCAGCCAATGGCTGCCGGGGAGGCTTTCGTGGGGCTGGTCCTCGATGAAACGTCCTTGCAGCCATTGCCGGCGGTAGACGTCGATCAGCACTGGACGGGGTGTCTGGGTCAGCAGGGTTTGCAGGGCGGCGGTATCGATGATGTCGGCGCCCTGTACGTGATTCGGGGTCGGACTGCGGTACAGACCGATGCGATAGCCGTCGGCGGAAAACAGCGGTGTTTCGGCCTGCGCGACGCCCAGCAACAGGCTCAGCGATAGCGCAGCGAGAGAAGGGCGCAGCAGACGACGTCGGGCACGCGGCATGGGGTTCAATCCTTATAGTTATGAACCTATTACATGCCAGTCTCGGTGCGATTGGAATGCGACGATAGACAGGAAAACCGGTACTAAAGTAGTAATTTCGAACCGTTGATCGCTGATTGATCGTTCCCACGCTCTGCGTGGGAATGCCTCACCGGACGCTCCGCGTCCCAGAGCGGACGCGGAGCGTCCCGGGCTGCATTCCCACGCAGAGCGTGGGAACGATCAGGGTTACACGGCATTAGTTGGATTTGCGCAGGGCGGCGTGTTGCGGGTTGAAGTTGAGTACGGCGAGCAGGGCGAATACCAGCGTCAGCCCCACGCATACCGCCAGTGCCAGCGGATTGAAGCGTTCGTACAAGGCAAACCGCACCAGTTCCACCGCATGGGTGAACGGGTTCAATGCGCACAACCAATACAGCCACTCGCTGGACTCGCGCATCTTCCACAGCGGATACAGCGCCGACGACAGGAAAAACAGCGGGAAGATCACGAAATTCATCACCCCGGCAAAGTTCTCCAGCTGGCGGATCGCGTTGGACAGCAACAAACCCAGCGCGCTGAGCATCAACGCCACCAGCAGCAACGCCGGCAAGGCGATCAACAGCCCCATGGCCGGTGGCTGCACGCCGTACACCCAGGCAATCGCCAGAAAGGCGTACACCTGCAACAACGAAATCAACGAAGTCGCCAACAGTTTGCTGCACAACAGGAAAGTCCGGGGCAGGGGGCTGGTCAGCAGCACGCGCATGCTGCCCATTTCCCGGTCGTAGACCATCGACAGCGAACCTTGCATGCCGTTGAACAGCAGGATCATGCAGGCCAGTCCAGGAATGATGTAGACCTCGTAGGGTATATAGGTGTCGTAGGGCTCGATGATCGCGATCCCCAGTGCCGCGCGAAAACCGGCAGCGAACACCAGCAGCCACAGCAACGGCCGAACCAGCGCGCTGAGAAACCGAGTGCGCTGCAACACAAAACGCAGCCATTCGCGCAGCACGATGCCGCTGAAACATTGCCAGTAGGCATTCATTGGGCGGCTCCTGAAGTGGTCAGTCGAGCGAAGGCCGAACCGAGATCGCCGCCATGTTCCAGACTCAGCGCATCGGCTTGTCCGCTGGCCACCAACCGGCCCTGATGAAGAATCAGCAAGTCATCGCTGGGCTGCACTTCATCGAGCAAATGGGTGGTCCAGAGCACGCTGATGTTCTGTTCGCGGCACAAACTACGAATGTGTTGATTGAGCGCCAGCCGACTGGCCGGGTCGAGGCCAACGCTGGCCTCGTCGAGCAGCAGCAGGCGCGGTTCATGCAGCAGGGCGCGGGCGATTTCCACTCGGCGACGGTGGCCGCCGTTGAGTTCGCGAACCCGCTCGCGACGGCGTTCGGTCAAGGCCTGACGGGCCAGTTCGGCGTCGACCCGCAGGCCGGTCTGGCGCCGCGACATGCCATGCAGCGCGGCGTGATAACGCAGGTTTTGCTCGACGCTCAGGTCGAGGTCCAACGTGCTTTGCTGAAACACCACACCCAGTTGCTTGAGCGCCGGACGTGCGGCGTTGCGCAACGAACAGTCGCCGACGCGGATGTCACCGCGCTGTAAATCATAGAGCCGGGTGAGCAGGGCAATCAGCGTCGATTTGCCCGCGCCATTCGGACCGAGCAGCGCCGCAAAACGGCCGGGTGCCAGGTTGAAACTCACCTGGCGCAACGCCTCTTTCGCACCATAAGCGAAGCTCAGTTCGCTGACTTCGAGTGCGTTCATGGCGTCACCACCACGCCCCACGGATAACGCCCGACCTTGATCGATTTAGTCACCTTGAGGCTGTCGACATCGATCACCGACACGTCGCCGCTGACGCCGTTGGTGGCCAGTAATTGCTTTTGATCCGGGGTAAACGACATCTGCCAGACCCGCCGGCCGACCAGCAGATAATCAAGAATTTCGAAGGTCTTGGCATCGATCACCGCCACATGATTGGCCGGGCCGAGGGCGACGAAACCGTACTTGCCGTCAGCGCTGAGCTTGATCCCCACTGGCTGGACTTTGTCCGGGTGCACGCCCTTGATCTGGAAGGTCAGGGTTTTGAGGACCTTGCGGCTGGCGACGTCGAGAATGGTCACCGTGCCGCCGATTTCCGCCGAAGCCCAGAGCTTCGAGCCATCGGGTGTGAACTCAACGAAGCGCGGTCGCTGATCCACCAGAGTGCTATCGGCCAGAGTCTGAGTGCTGGTGTCGATCCAGTGCAGCATGTTGGTGGTTTCACTGGTGTTCACCGCCCACTTGCCGTCGGGGCTGACGGCCATGCCTTCAGGTTCGACACCGACGCTGATCTGCCCGAGCACCTTGGAGGTTTCGGTGTCGATCACCGTCACCAGCGCATCGTCTTCGTTGGAAACGTACAGCCAGCGATTATTCGGGTGCAGGGCGAATTGTTCAGGATCTTTGCCCGAGGGCAGTTCCTTGATGATCTTGCGCGTGGCCACGTCCATCACCTGGACCCGGTCCGAGTCGCTGGCGCAGATGTACAGCAGCTTGTTGTCGTGGGACAGCAGCAGACCGCGCGGGCGCTGGCCGACGGGCAGGGTGTCGGTGACTTGCAGGGTCTGCAGGTCGATCAGGCTCAGGCTGTTGTCTTTTTCGTTGGAAACCCAGGCGGTGCTGGCAGCGGCGTGCCCGGCGGCGAGCAGCAGAGCGCAGGAAAGCAGGGTGCGGCGCATGGCAGATTCCTTGTTGTTTTAATTATTGGGTCAGGGAAAACGGCAACTGACCTCGGGTTTGTCGTAGCCGAGGCTGTCCATCTCGTTGAAGGGGTGCAGGAAGCCGTCTTGCGGCGACGTGCTGACCAGCGCCCGGGGCTGCACGATGGGAATCGGTTGGCGCAACTGACCGTTCCACGGCCGATAGCTGAGCTTGCGACCCTTGAAACCGTCCAGCGGCAATTGATCGCTGATCTCAAGCGTACGGATCGCCACCGGATCGGCCTGGCGCAGTTTGCTCACGGCGCTGGCGATGCTGCGCACGGCGATCCAGGCGGCAAAATCGCGGTCATTCATCCAGCGTCCGGCCAGGGCTTCGAAGCGTTTCTGCAATTGGGCGGCGCCGTAGGTTTCCACGGTTTTGTGCCAGCCCACCGGGGTCAGTCCCTGAGTGCCGGCGACCGGCCGTGGGTACCAGGTCTGGTAAGGCACGTATTCGCCGAAATCACCCCGTTCATCCGCCACCAGCACCACGTCGTACTCGGCGGTCTGGGTGAACAGCGGCATGTCGGCCTGGGCGCTACGGCGCTGATCATTGTCGAAACTCCAGGCTTTTTCCGCGACCAGGGTCAGGCCGAAACGTTTGGCGGCGCGGCGCAGGGCGGCGGCATAGGCTTGATCGTCCGGGGTCGGGCCAACGATCAGCAGCGCCCGTTGCCATTTGCGCAGCACCAGAAATTGCGCCAGTGCATCGGCGAGCATCGCCCGGCTTGGCAGGCTGTGCAGCACGTTCGGCAGGCAGTCGCTGGTGCGCAGGCTGTCGTCGGGGCTGCCGGCGTTGAACAGCAAGCTGTCGGGCAGCACGGTGCTGAGTTGGCGCAGGCTGGCGGCTGGCGCATTGACGACAAACAGGCGCAGGCCTTGGGCATGTTGAGCCTTGGCCGCTTCGACCAGGGCATCCGGATTGTCGACGTTGGCGCTGACCAGGTTGTAGCTCTGATTGAGGAAACGCCCGGTGCTGTTGCTGTCAGTGATCGCCAGTTCGGCGCCACGCAGGCCGGCATCGACCGGCTCGGGAATGACGTTCGACAGCAACGGGCCCGGATCAGGGCGATAGCCCAGGTAGCCGATCTGCACCTGCAACGGCGCGTCCGCAGCCTGGCTCTGGGTCGCCAGCCCGGCGGCACAGGCAATCGCCAACAGGTAGATCAGGGCGTAAGGGGCAAGCTGGCGCATAGGGCACTCCATTACAGGTAGCGCCAGCATAGGAACGCTGTGAGGCAGAAGGAAATATGCAGAAAGTACCAGTGAGCCAGTACCAAGGTAGTAGCTCGCCCGGGGTGGCGCGGTTCTAGCATGGGCGATAACGGCCATCACACGGGAGGAGATCGATCATGCGTATTCTCAAAGCGCTGCTTCTGCCGTTGCTGCTGATCCTGACCCTGATCGGCGTCGACAAGCTCCACGGCCCGCGTCCCGTGCCGTTGCTGGTCCTGCCCATGACACCGGGGCGTTAGGGATGTCGGCCCTGTGGCGGATCAACCTCTGGGTCGGCGGATTTTTCGCCTTGGTCACCTTGGCATGCATGGGGTTGCTGGTGCACCAGGCGCTGGCGGACGTGGAGCGTGAACTGCAATCCGCCGAAGCGGTGGTCGAGTACTTGAGCGAAACCGCCGAGCGTGACCCCGCCAGCCTGCAACCCCGGCTGACAGGCAGTTTGCGGCATGTGCGAGTGCGCTGGCTGGAACCCGGCGAGGCGGCACGGCTGCCGGTTCAGGAAGGGGCCGATGCCTGGCTCGGGCGCTTGTTGTTTGCCCAAGCTCGACACAGCGCCCAAGTGCTGGATTTGCAGGATGGCCGGCGTGTCCAGATCGCGGTCGATCCGCGGGATGAAATCGACGAAGTCCGGGATTCCTTGCTACAGCTGCTGAGCCTCTGTGGGTTGGCGTTGCTGTTGAGTCTGTTGACCATCCGCTGGGCCGTGCGCCGGGGCATGGGCTTGCTCGATGAATTGTTGCGCGCGTTGCAACAGGTCTCCGGTGGGCAACTCAAGGTGCGATTGCGCGCTGAAGGTGTGCCGGAAGCGCGGCAACTGGCGGTGCACTTCAATCAGATGACCGCTGCGTTGGAGCAGGCTTGCGCCGACAAGACCCAACTGACTCAGGCGTTATTAGCGGTGCAGGAGCAGGAACGCACCCATCTGGCGCAGACCCTGCACGATGACCTCGGCCAATACCTGGCGGGCATTCGCGCTCAGGCCTGCCTGTTGCGACTGGTGGCCGATCAACCCGGGGTGGTGGAGCGCACGGTGCGGGAACTGGAGCACAACTGCGAACATTTGCAACAGGGCTTCCGGGCGCTGGTGCACGACCTCTATCCGGTGGTGTTGCAACACCTGCCGCTGGCCGAAGCCTTCGGTTTGCTGGTGGAGCAATGGCAGGGCCGGCAAGGCATCGATTGCCAGTTACGGGTCAGCGCGCAGCTCCCGCCGCTGTCCGCACCGAACAAAACCCATCTGTATCGTTTGTTGCAGGAAGCATTGACCAACATCGCCCGGCACGCCGAAGCCAGCCAGGTGCGGGTCCGCCTGCAATTCCACGGCGGCCGTTTGCGCTTGCTCATTCGGGATAACGGACGAGGCGCGCAACAGCCGCAGCGGCCGGGTGTCGGTTTGTATTCGATGTTCGAACGTGCGCGCAGCCTGGGCGGCGAGTTGCGAGTCATCAGTCACCCCGGCGCCGGTTGGGCGCTGACGTTGAGCATGCCTTGGGAGGTGTCATGAATATCCTGTTGGTCGATGACCATGCGGTGGTCCGTCAGGGCTATGCCAGTCTGTTGCGAGCGTTGTTGCCGGCAATGGAAGTCCGTGAAGCGGCGACGGGCGAGGAGGCGCTGACGCGGGTACACGAAGCCGTACCGAATCTGGTGATCATGGATTTTGGTCTGCCGGGGATCAGCGGTCTGGAAACCACCCGCCGATTGCGTCAGCGCTTGCCGCAACTGCGGGTGCTGTTTTTCAGCATGCACGATGAACTGCCGTTGGTGCGCCAGGCGCTCGACGCCGGGGCTTCGGGCTACCTGACCAAAAGCTCGGCACCCGAAGTGCTGATCGAGGCCGTGCAGCGCATCCTCGCCGGTCATGCCTACATTGAGCAGCCGCTGGCCACTCAGCTCGCGTGTCATCCGCAACAGGATGCCAGTGATCCGCGCTTGCAGAGCATGACTCAGCGTGAACTGGAGATTTTCGTGATGCTTGCCAAAGGTACCCCGGCGCGGGTAATTGCCGAGCAGCTGAGCATTAGCAGCAAGACTGTTTCCAATCACCTGACCTTGCTCAAGAGTAAGTTGCAGGTGACTTCCCATACCGAACTGGTGCATTTGGGGATTGATATGGGGGTTGTGCGGGTGGCGAGTTGACCCGATCCAAACCCTAATGCGAAGTCCCCTCGGCAAACTCAATCTTGTTCCCCACGTTGTACTTGCCCGAAGGCTTGTTCATCGGGATACGTTTGATCTCCTTGAGTGTGTTGCTGTCGTAGACGATCAGCGCACCGTCGGTGGCCCAGATGCTCAGCAGCAGGAAACGGCCATCGCGAGTGAACTCGACATGAGCAGCCGTTTTGCCCGGCATCGGACGCAGCGTGTGGGCAATCTCCAGCGTCTGTTTGTCGATCAAGTGAATCGCATCGTTGTCCGGCCCAAAGAACACATCGCTCCAGGCATACCGTGAATTGACGTGACTGCGCATGAAAAACCCCGGCCCCAGGGTCGGGATTTCCTTGATCAGTTTCCAGCTCTTGAAGTCGATGACCGAGATCAGCCCCTTGCTGATGTTCGGCGTGGCGAACACCCACTCACCGTTGCGTTTCCAATAAGTCCCCGAGCCCAAATGCGGCATCCCCGGCAGCGGGATGTCGGTGATCACCTTGCCGCTGTCGAGGTCGATCACCTGGCCGCCCTGGGCCTTGCGCGAGGTGGCCAGCAGCTGTTTGTAGTCCGGTGAAAAGGAGAAGTCGTCGAGAACGTCCCCGGCCGGGATCCGCCGTGGTTCGAAATCCGGTGTGCCGGCCCAGGACAGTTCCCAGACTTCCTTCACGTCCTTGAGCGCCACGATGAAACTGTCCCGCGGCGGGGCGGAGTAGACCGCGCTGACCCGTGACGCGGTGCCGTCCTGGCCGATCGTGGGAATGGTTTTGACCAGCGACAGGTCGCGGGCATCGAGCACCACCACATTCCCCGGCAGATAGTTGCCCACCAGCACCCAGCGTCCATCCTTGCTCACCGCCAGGTTGCGGGTATTGAGGCCGGCCCGGACCTCGGCGATCAACTTCAGGTTGTGCAGGTCATACAGGCTGATCCAGCCGTCACGGGAGGCGAAGTAGACGAAGCGTCCGTCTGGCGAAAACTTCGGCCCGCCATGCACGGCAAAGTGCGAAGCAAACCGCGCCAACACCTCGAAGCGGTCACCGTCGAGGATGTCGATGTGATGGTCGCCGGCTTCCACCACCACGAACAGGTTCAGCGGATCGGCGCCATGCTGGGGCGTGGTGGGCAATTTGCCGAGATCCGCTAGCATCGAGTGACTGCCGACAATGTCGTCATTGCTCCAGGTGGGCGGGGTGGCGGGTGGTTGCTGAAGGTAATCGACCAGCGCGTCGATCTGAGCGGGGCTGAACACGTTGGCATAACCAGCCATCTGGCTCGCAGGTCGGCCGTTCTGGATCACCCGACGAATTTCATCAGGCTTGATCCGGCTGAGACTCTCCGGCAACAACGCCGGCCCCGCACCGCCGAGACGGTTAGTGCCATGACAACTCTGGCAATGCTGCTGATAGTTATGCGCCGCGTGTTCAAGTGCCGGAACCGCTGCGCCGGCCTGGGCGGCACTGATCCATAACAGATGGGCAAGGAGGATTCGCCTCATATCGCCACCTTGGCCTGACGTTGCAGAGCTTGCGCCGGGTACAGCCGCGCCGGGTATTCCAGTTGTTCTGCGGCGAACAGATCGACCACGGTGCCAATCACCGTCAGTGTCGGAATGCCCGGTGGACAATCCAGCGCCAGGGTCGGCAATTGGTGCAACTTGCCACGGGCGACATGCTGGTCGGGACGCGTGCCGTTGCTGATCAGCGCCGCCGGCGTGTCGGCTGACATCCCGGCTTCGATCAAGCGTTTAGCGATGATGCCCAGGTTCGACAAGCCCATGTAAAACACCAAGGTCTGGCTACTGTCGGCGAGGCTGCTCCAGGGCAGCGACAACTCGCCATCGCGTTGCAAATGACCGGTGATGAAGCGGCAGGAGTTGACCAGATCGCGGTGAGTCAAGGGTATGCCCGCGTAAGCGCTGCAGCCGGAAGCGGCGGTAATGCCCGGCACCACCTGGCAATCAACACCGCGTTGCAGCAAGTACTCCAGCTCTTCGGCACCGCGACCGAAAATGAACGGGTCGCCGCCCTTGAGCCGGACCACGCGCTGCCCTTGATCGGCGAGGTCGGCCAGCAGTTCGTTGATCTGGTCTTGGGGCAGGCTGTGGCAGCCGCTGGCCTTGCCCACGTAATGGCGGGCGCAGGTCAGGGGGATCAAGGTCAGCAATTCGGGGCTGATCAGCCGGTCGTACACCACGGCGTCGGCCTGCATCAACAGGCTCCAGGCGCGCAGGGTCAGCAGGCGTGGGTCGCCGGGGCCGGCGCCGACCAGGGCAACTTCGCCCGGTCGGAACGGGGACTCAAGTGTGGCCGGTATAGCAATCGATGGAGGCATGGGACGTCCTTGGTGCTTCATCAGGTTGGCCGGCCCCACCTTTGTCAGGTGGTTGGCCGGACGGGCTATTCAGTGGGTGATGCAAGGGATGGTCGTCACCGGCGGCACGCCGATTTCGTCATCGCTGAGGTGGCAGCCGGGGTCCTGGCCCCACAGATCTCCTTCGGCCCAGGCGCGTGTGCGGGTGTTGCCGTTGCAGATGGACAACCAGCGGCATTGCGCGCAACGGCCACCGACGGCGCGGGGATGTTCGCGCAAGCGCAACAGCAGGGCATCCGGCTGATCCAGCCACAACGTGCGGAACGGCGTGCGCCGGACATTGCCCACCGAGTGCTGCCACCAGTAGGTGTCGGGGTGCACTTCGCCGGTGTTGTCGATGTTGGCGATGCCACTGCCGGAGGCGTTGCCACCCCAGGCGCGGAGCATGTTTTCCAGGCGTGGGTAATGCTCGGGCAAACGAAGGGCTGCCCATTGCAGCAGCAGAATGGCGTCGGCATCGTTGTTGCCGCTGACAAAATCGCTGTCGCGGCCCTGTTGGATGTCTTCCCAGGCCCGCTCAAAGATCAACGTCATGGCCTCGCGGCTCATCTGCTGGTGCGCGTCGAGTTTGCGACTGCGTTTGCCGCGACCGCTGTAGTTGAGGTGCGACAGATAAAACTTCTGCACGTCGTACTCGTTCATCAGCGCCAGCAGTTGCGGCAGCTGCGCATGGTTCTCCTGGGTCAGGGTGGTGCGCAGCCCGACGCGAATGCCTTGTTCGCGACAGAGCCGGATCGCCTGCATGGAACGGGCGAAGCTACCCTTGAGTTGGCGGAAGGCGTCATGGGTCGCTTCCAGGCCATCGATGCTGATCCCGACGTAGTCGAAATTCGCTGCGCTGACCTGCGCGATGTTGTGCTCATCGATCAGCGTGCCGTTGGTGGACAACGCCACAAAGAAACCCTTGGTCCGGGCGTAGGCGCTGAGCACAAACAGATCCTCGCGCAACAGCGGTTCGCCACCGGAAAGAATCAACACCTTGACGCCGGCATCGTGCAAGTCGTCGATCACGGTCAGCGCGGCGGGCGTATCCAGTTCGTCGCGAAAGACACTGTCGGCCGAGGTGGCGTAGCAGTGTTTGCAGGTCAGGTTGCAGCGCCTGAGCAAGTTCCAGATCACCACCGGCGCCCGATTGCTGCCCGGTGGACTGGTCCTGGGTGCAGACGCCTGGCCGGCTAACGCACGCAGGTATTGGCTGATCCTCAACATGCAACTCTCCTTGAGTCAGGTGTGTTCAGCGCGGATACCCGTAGCAGCTGTCGAGCTTGCGAGGCTGCGTTCGACTGCGCAGCAGTCGTAGAACCTGTGTGCGAGGTTTATCTGAAACACCGCACTGTCTGATTTCACGACTGCTGCGCAGCCGAACGCAGCCTCGCAGGCTCGGCAGCTGCTACAAGGTCTGTGTTGGACTGACTGGTGTTAAGCGCAAGCCGGTTTTCTTCAGGATGCGGCTGCTCACCAGCATTTCGTCGGCCGCACAAGCGTCACCCAGCAAGTGGCGCAGGTGCTCGCGGTAATTGTTGATTTCATCGCCGCTGCGGCCGTGAACCATGGCGAACAGGTTGTAGCGCCAGTCGGTTCGGCGTGGACGGCGATAGCAGTGGCTGACGAAGGGTTGCGCGCCGATCAGCGCGCCGAGGCGCGGCATGTCGGCATCGTGCACATCCCAGACCGTCATGCCGTTGTGGCGATAGCCGAGGCGGTAGTGATTGGGCACGGCGGCGATCCGCCGAATCGCGCCCTCGGCCTGCAAGCGCTTGAGCAGATCCAGGGTGGCGTCGATGTTCAGCCCCAGCTGTTCGGCGAGCCACGCCCACGGGTCTTCCAGCAAAGGCAGACCCGCCTGGGTCAACACGATCAGGCGCTGGACGAGTGTGTCTTCAGGCCGGGAAATACAGACCGACATGGTAGGTCTCCTCTTTGGGCAGGTTGAGCAGCGGCAAGCCAGTCAGGGTTTCGATGTGGTTCAGGGCTTCGGTCAGGTTATGTTCAGTTGCGCAAGCGAGCACGAACCACATGTTCCAGGCGTGTTCGCGTCGGTAGTTGTGCGCCACTTCAGGCAGGTCATGCAGTTGCTCGGCGACCTCGTCGAAACGTTCTTCCGGCACCGCCAGGGCGGCGAGGGTGAAGGCGCCGCCCAGTCGTTCAATGTCGAACATCGGGCCGAAGCGCGTGAGCATTCCGTCATCGAGCAGGGTATGCAGTCGCTCGAGCAGTTCAGTGCTGCTGCTCTCCAGTTCCGCAGCCAATACCCGCCAAGGGTGGCGCACCAGCGGCAGGCCCAATTGCAAACGGTTGATCAGTCGACGGTCGAGGTCATCCATGGGTCGGTGTGCCTGTACGCGAGGGCGCAAAGCGGCCGCCGCACTGCTTGAAGACCTGGGTGCTGAACAGCAATTGATGGGGCAAATCGCTCAGCAAATGCTCTTCCAGCAACGCCTGAATCTGCGCCTCCACCTGATCACGTCGACGCCCGTGCACCATGCAAAACAGGTTGTACCGCCACTGCGGCAAGCGCCGGGGCCGTTGATAGCAGAGGTTGATGCCGGGCGCTCTTCCCAGGCGCTGGCCGACTTCGTCGATCAGCGCATCAGGAACATCCAGCACCAGCATGGCGTTGGCGGTAAAGCCTAGCGCGCGATGGTGCAGCACCAGGCCGATACGGCGAAACAGCCCTTGCTCGTTCCACTGGCGCATTTGTTCGAGCACCTGGTTTTCGTCTGTGTTTATCCGTTCGGCGAGGGCTTGATACGGGCGCGCTACCAACGGTAATCCGCCTTCGAGGTGCCGACGCAGATCCAGCACTTGTTGAGGGCTCAATCCGGGCGTCATGATTTTTCTCCCAGGGCAAAACCGAGGTCGATGCGGTAGGCGGTCAACATCGGCAAGTCCAGCGGCATGAGGCCGGTGTCGTCCTCCAGTTCCTTGAGCACACGGTCGATGTGTTGGCGATCAGGCGCGGTCAGCACAAACCACAGGTTGTAGAAATGCTCCCGTGCGTAGTTGTGATTGACCTCCGGGTACTGACTGACGCGATCGGCCACCTGTTGCAGGCGGTCGGTGGGCACGGCGAGGGCGGCGAGGGTGCTGGCCCCGGCGCGGCTGTGCTCGAACACCGGGCCGATGCGTGAGAGGGTGCCGGCCTGATCCATTTCTTCCAGGCAGGCCATTACTTGCGATTCGCGGCAACCGAGAATCCGCGCCATCTCCTTGTACGGTGACGGGCACAACGGCATGCCGTGCTGAAAGCGCTCGATGAGTTGGCGGCTGAGCAATTCAAGGTTCATTTCAATACCCCATTTTCTGCGCACGACTGCTGAAGAAGATGCCGCTCGGCGCGGAGGCTGGCAGGGTGCTCAGCAGCTTCATGCTGTACGGATCCCAGACTTGAACCTGATTGCCGTCGCGTAACGACAGCCACAACTGGTCGCCGCGTGCGGTGAATTCCATGTGCAGCACCGCCGGCCCCGGCTTCAGATCCGCGACCACGGCATGGTTTTCGGTGTCGATGACCTGCACCCGATCGTTGTCCGGGTAGGCGAAGTTGACCCACAGCTGCCGACCGTCCGGGCGCGAGGTGACGAATATCGGTTGGCCGGCGACCGGAATGACCGCGGTCTGCTGCCAGGTGCGTGAATCCATTACCAACACCTGATGCTGGCCAACGGCGGGCACAAAGGCCTGGTTATCGGCGACAGCCCAGCCTTCCAGGTGCGGCATCTTGTAGACCGGGAGTTTCACCTGGCCGCGTCCGTAGTCGCCGAGTACCCGCTGCACACCGCGCTCTGGATGCCAGAGGTCGAGTTGGGCCATGCCGTCTTCACCGAACAGCCCGGCCATGTAATAGCGGCCATCCGGGGTGATCAGGGCGTCGTAGGGTTGCGAGCCAATACCGGTGAAACGGCTGATCTGCGGTGTGCTGCCCTGACTGAAATCGGCGGTCCAGATTTCGCCGGTATCGAACAGGCTGAACACAAAACGTTGCCCCGGCGCGTCGACCAGGCCAACCACCCGCGAGCGCTTGCTGCCATCAGCGAGCGGTGTGGCCGGAATATCGGCCACCAGTTGCAGGGTGTCGGCATCGAACACCTTGACCCCGCCGGGCACGTAGTTCGACACCGCGATCAACTTGCCGTCCTGACTGATGGCGCCGCCAATGCTGTTGCCACCTTGAATGACTCGGTGGTCGATACGTTGGGCCAGCAAATCGATTTTGCTTAACCCGCCGTCGCGGCCGAACACATAGGCGTAGCGCTGGTCACGGGAGAACACCACCGAGGCATGGGACAGGTCGCCGAAACCCTCGAGTCGGGCCAGCGTGGTGCGGGTGTCGCTTTCGATGATTTGCACGCTACCGCTGGCGCGCTCCACCACCACGCCCAAGTCGCCGGTGCCACGCAACGGTGGTTGAACGCAAGCGGACAACAACAGCCCGGTCGCCGCTGACAGCAGGATTGAACGGATCATGGTGCGGGATTTCCCTGGAGAAGAAGATCGACCAGCCAACGGATGTCGTCGGGGCTGAGCAACGACGCCCAACCGGGCATCGCCGTGCCGGGCCGGCCATGGGTGACGGTGGCAATCAGGCTGTCCCGTGACTTGCCGGCCAGCGCTGGGCGCGTCAGTTCGGGGCCCAGCCCGCCGGTCAGGTGCAGCCCATGGCAGGCGCCGCAGTCCTGGGTCAGCAGGTGTTCGAGTTGTGCCTGACGCTGGGCGTCCGGCGCCGCAACCGCGGTTGCGCAAATGAGGAGGAGGGCCGCCAGAATCACAGCGTGTCGATAAACCATCAGACGCCCTCCAGGCGGTTATTTGAGTGTCAGTACCCAGGTTGCGAGAATTTTTGCTTCTTCATCCGTTACCGGGTTCGCCGGCATTGGCATCGGACCCCAATTGCCTTGCGTGCCGTTCTTGATGTGGCTGGCCAGGGTGTCCACGGCCCCGGGTACACCAGCGTTCTTGGCCGCCACTTCCTTGAGGGCCGGGCCGACAATCTTGGTGTCGATGGAGTGGCAGGCTGCGCAGGGTTTGCTCTTGAACAGCTCCTGCGCGTCTTGGGCCATGGCCGGCTGCACACTCAGCGCAGCGGTCAGGGCGAACAGTGAAAACAGAGTATTTTTCATGGTGTTTCCTTGCATTGATGGAGCTCAATAGATGTCGTGTTGGGTGTTGTAGACATTGAACTTGCCGGTGGGTGTGATCAGTCGTTTGTCCTTTATGACTGATTTGAGCTTCAGTGTTTTGTCGTCGATCACTACCAGCGCCGATTCCTCTGCCTGACCGCTCCACACGGAGAACCAGACTTCATCGCCAGCCTTGTTGTATTCCGGCTGCACCACGCGCATGGCGCCTTGCTTGATGCCGGCGTATTCGGCGATGGGCAGCACGGTGTAGCCCGCGTCGAGCTTGTCGAGGTTGAACACCGCCACCGACTGGCTGAGCTTGGCGTCCGGGTTGAGGGTGGTGTCGACGTACAGGTGACGGGATTTTGGATGGGTCTTGATAAACAGCGATCCGCCGCCTTGGCCCTTGAGTGAGCCGACCTGTTTCCAGGCGTATTGCGGGTGTTTGGTCGGGTCGGTGCCGATCAGCGAGATGCCGTCATCACCCAGGTGGCTGGTGGCCCAGACCGGGCCGTAGGTTGGGTGGTTGAAGTTGGCGCCGCGACCCGGGTGAGGGGTTTTGCCGACGTCCACCAGCGCGGTCAACTTGCGCTCCTTGGAGTCGATCACGGCGACCTTGTTGGAGTTGTTGGCGGCGGTCATGAAGTAGCGGTGCGTGCTGTCCCAGCCACCGTCATGCAGGAAGGGCGCGGCGTCGATGTAGGTGACGGTGAGGTTTTTGATGTCCTGGTAATTGACCAGCATGACCTTGCCGGTTTCCTTGACGTTGACGATGAACTCCGGCCATTCGTGGGAGGCGATGATCGCCGCGACCCGGGGTTCGGGGTGGTACTCCTGCTTGTCGACGGTCATGCCGCGGGTCGAAACGATCTGTTTCGGCTCCAGGGTTTCGCCGTCCATGATGGTGAATTGCGGCGGCCAGTAAGAACCGGCGATGGTGTATTTGTCTTCGTAGCCCTTGAACTTCGAGGTCTCGACCGAGCGCGCCTCGATGCCCACTTTGACTTCGGCGACCTTGGTCGGCTCCAGCGGCCACAGGTCGATCATGTCGATCCGCGCGTCTCGACCAATCACCAGCAGATAGCGACCCGAGGCAGAGATCCTCGAGATGTGCACCGCGTAACCGGTCTCGATCAGCTTGACGATCTTCTTGCTGTCCCCATCGATCAGGGCGATCTTGCCGTCATCGCGCAACGTCACCGAAAACAGGTTCGGCAGGTTGAGTTTGCTCAGTTGCTTCTTCGGGCGGTCCTCGGGTTTGACCAGCACCTTCCAGGTTTTCAGCGTCTCGGCCATGCCCCATTCCGGCGGCGTCGGCGGCGCATGCTGAATGAACTTGGCCATTGACGTGATCTGATCCTTGGTCAGCGCATTGGACGTCCCCCAGTTCGGCATGCCCGCTGGCGAGCCGTAGGTAATCAAGGCCTCCAGGAACGGTTGCCCGCGAGACTGGGTGATGTCTTGCGTCAGTGGTTTGCCCGTCGCCCCTTTGCGCAGCACGCCGTGGCAGCCTGCGCAACGCTGGAAGTAGATTTCCTTGGACGAGTCGAACTCGGCCTGGCTCATGTCGGGAGCACCCGCGGTTTTGACCATGGGCGGGGCGGCCGCGGCGGCGGGCTCTTCAGCGCTGGCGGCATGGCTCACCGCCAGGGCCAGTGACGAACACAATGTGACGAGGGTCAGGGCAAACGTTTTTCTATTGCTGATCAGCATTCCATTTCTCCTCAGGCAAGACCTTTGCGATGTGCTGAAACGGCAGCGCAGAACGCAGGTTCTTAGTGCCGTGCAAGGCTATGCCCGAGCAGGCCAATGTCCGCTTGACGACGATCAAGTTTGCCGGCCATCTCACTTGCCAGGTTGTCGCAGGGGCCCGTAGCGTGTTCCTTGAATCCGCTTTTGGAACAGACAGCCCATGGACCGTACCCCGTCTTGCGAACACCCGACCGAACCCTTCTACCAACCACTGAATAATGAGGAGGCGCTGTTCGAACAAGCCTGGCGACACGGCATGCCGGTGCTGATCAAAGGCCCGACGGGGTGCGGCAAGACCCGTTTCGTCCAGCACATGGCCCATCGGCTGAAACTGCCGCTGTACACCGTGGCGTGCCATGACGATCTGAGCGCGGCCGACCTGATCGGCCGTCACCTGATCGGTGCCCAGGGCACCTGGTGGCAGGACGGACCGCTGACCCGGGCGGTGCGTGAAGGCGGCATCTGTTACCTCGACGAAGTGGTCGAGGCGCGCCAGGACACCGTGGTCGTACTGCATCCACTGGCTGATGATCGTCGGGAGTTGTTCCTGGAACGCACCGGCGAAGTGCTGAAGGCGCCGCCGTCGTTCATGCTCGTGGTGTCTTACAACCCCGGCTACCAGAACTTGCTCAAAGGCATGAAGCCCAGCACTCGGCAACGTTTCGTGGCGATGCGCTTCGGCTATCCGCCAGTGGCCGATGAGGAACGCATCGTGGCTCGGGAAGCACAGGTGGACAGCGCGCTGGCGGCGCAAGTGGTGCGGCTGGGGCAGGCACTGCGCCGGCTCGATCAGCATGATCTGGAGGAGGTCGCCTCAACGCGGCTGTTGATTTTTACCGCGCGCATGATCGGCTCCGGCATGAGCCCGCGTGAGGCCTGCATGGCATGCCTGGCCGAGCCACTGAGCGATGATCCGCTGACCGTTGCCGCGCTGATGGACGTGGTTGATGTCCACTTCGGTTGAGTCCGCGGGCGTCTCGCGTCGCCACTTGCCGGGCGATCTGGCGATGTGGTTTTTCATTCTGGCCGAGCTGTCGGTGTTCGCCATCCTGATCCTGACGTTCGCCGCGACCCAGGCGCTCAAGCCGCAGATGTTCAGTGAAAGCCGCCTGTTGCTGAACACCTCAACCGGCTTGGCGATGACCCTGAGCCTGCTCACCGCGGGCCTGTTCGCTGCACTGGCGCAGGAGCAGGTCAGGCGCTCGCGGCCTCGTCATGGCGCGGTTTTCCTGCTGATGGCGTTGCTCGTTGCCAGTGTCTACGTGGGGTTGAAACTCACCGAATATCGGCACTTGCTCGCCTCGGGGCTGGGCATGGAGCACAACACCTTTTTCACGCTCTACTGGATCCTCACCGGGTTTCATTTTCTCCACGTAGTACTCGGCATGGTCATTCTCGGATGGCTGGCCGAGCGCTGTCGCCGTGGCCTGTACGACGCCGACAATCGCAGCGGGTTTGAATCCGGCGTGTTGTATTGGCACATGGTCGATCTGATCTGGGTGGTGCTGTTTCCGCTGGTCTACGTGTTGAGTTGACGAGGTTCTCATGTCTGTTTCCAGGGTTTTGCTCGTCTGTTGGGCGGCGCTCGCGACGTTAAGCGTATGCACCGTAGTGCTGGCCCAGGCCGGGGCGACGTGGTTGCTGTCGATTGCGATTTTGCTGGTGGCGGTCGGCAAGGCGTGGCTGATCACCGACGGCTTCATGGAGATGCGCCACGCGCCGCGACTGTGGCGGCGCTTGATGTTGAGCTGGGCGCTGGTGTTGGCAACGGTGGTAGGCCTGACGCTTATCTTGTTCCGTTAAACGATCCCTGTAGCAGCTGGCGAAGCCTGCGTTCGGCTGCGCAGCAGTCGTAAATCCTGCCACCTCGGTCAATCTGATACACCGCAGTGCCTGATTTTACGACTGCTGCGCAGCCGAACGCAGGCTTCGCCAGCTGCTACAAGGACCGAGTTTGGCTCAGGTGTAATACCCGACCGAAACCATCTGCCTTTCTTGATCGCCATCAAGCAGGTTTCAACCCTTCGCTTCCTATGATGGACGGGCCTAGCAAAGAGGAAGCGACCATGTCAGACACCTTCACCAAAGGCATGGCCAGGAACATCTACTTCGGGGGAAGCATCTTCTTCTTCCTGATATTCCTGGCTTTGACCTATCACACGGAACAGACCTTTCCAGAGCGCAGTAATGAGGCGTTGTTAACCGAATCAGTCGAGCGCGGCAAATTGGTCTGGGAGCAAAACAATTGCATCGGCTGCCACACGCTGTTGGGCGAGGGCGCCTATTTCGCGCCTGAGCTGGGCAACGTGTTCCAGCGGCGCGGCGGGGAGGCGGGCTTCAAACCCTTCCTGCATGCCTGGATGAAGATGCAGCCACTGGGCGTACCGGGCCGACGCGCGATGCCGCAGTTCAAGTTGAGTGACCAGGAGGTGGATGACATCGCCGAGTTCCTCAAATGGAGCTCGAAAATCAACACCAATGGCTGGCCGCCAAACAAGGAGGGCTAAGACATGAGCATTGCTAATCCGCATCTGAAATTCGCCTCGCAAGCCGTGGCCAAACCGTACTTCGTGTTTGCCCTGATGCTGTTCCTCGGTCAGATACTGTTCGGTTTGATCATGGGCCTGCAATACGTGATCGGCGACTTTCTGTTCCCGATCATTCCTTTCAACGTGGCGCGGATGGTGCACACCAACCTGCTGATCGTCTGGATATTGTTCGGCTTCATGGGGGCGGCCTACTACCTGATTCCGGAAGAGGCCGACCGCGAACTGCACAGTCCGAAGCTGGCGATCATCCTGTTCTGGGTATTCGCCGCCGCGGGTGTGCTGACGATCCTCGGTTACCTACTGGTGCCTTATGCCGGCCTGGCCAAGCTGACCCACAACGAACTGCTGCCGACCATGGGGCGAGAGTTCCTTGAGCAGCCGACCATTTCCAAAATGGGCATCGTGGTGGTCTGCCTGGGCTTTCTCTACAACATCGGCATGACCTTGCTCAAAGGGCGCAAGACCACCGTCAGCATGGTCATGATGACCGGGTTGATCGGTCTCGCGGTGTTCTTCCTGTTCTCCTTCTACAACCCCGGCAACCTCGCCCGTGACAAGTTCTACTGGTGGTGGGTGGTGCATCTTTGGGTGGAAGGCGTGTGGGAACTGATCATGGGTTCGATGCTGGCCTTCGTCCTGATCAAGATCACCGGCGTGGACCGGGAGGTCGTGGAGAAATGGCTCTATGTGATCATCGCCATGGCGCTGATCACGGGGATCATCGGTACCGGTCACCACTTCTTCTGGATCGGTGCGCCTGAGGTCTGGTTGTGGGTGGGGTCGATCTTCTCGGCACTCGAGCCGCTACCGTTCCTGGCGATGGTGATATTCGCCTTCAGCATGGTCAAGAACCGTCGCCGGGACCACCCGAACCGCGCCGCCACGCTGTGGGCCAAGGGCACCACGGTCACCGCGTTCTTCGGCGCTGGCGTCTGGGGTTTCCTGCATACCCTGGCACCGGTCAACTACTACACCCATGGTTCGCAGTTGACGGCGGCTCACGGTCACCTGGCCTTCTACGGTGCTTACGCGATGATCGTGATGACCTTGATCAGCTACGCCATGCCGAAACTGCGCGGGCTCGGCGAAGCAGCGGACGAGCGTTCGCAGCAACTCGAGATCTGGGGTTTCTGGTTGATGACCCTGTCGATGGTGATGATCACGCTGTTGCTCACCGCTGCCGGTGTCGTGCAGATCTATCTGCAACGCTGGCCGGTGGATGGCGTCGCGTTACCGTTCATGGCCACTGTCGATCATCTGCAAGTGCTGTTCTGGGCCCGTCTGGGCGCCGGTCTCGGTTTCTTCGCAGGGCTGATCTGCTACCTGTTCAGCTTCAAGCGACGGGTGCCAGTGGGGATCACTGCAACTGCCGCCTCCGCTGTTCGTTCGTGAGTCATTAACACCCTGAAGGAGGACGGCCCGGCTGGTACAGCGGGCCGTTTCACATTGGTTTTCAGAGGACAAAAACCATGGCCTTTACCGTCGAACTGGAAGAGTGGGTCGGCAGTGTCTGGCATCGCTTTATCACACGGCGCGCCAGCCCGGACTTTCCCGAGGCCCGGGTCGAACTGATCCACCAGCAGCGCCCGCTGGCGCTGTTGTTTCGCGCCATGGGTGGTGCCAACGGCGTCGGCGTGGAAGCCGCCAGCGACCGCGATCTGCTGTTGCGGCGCAACGTGCTGCAGCAGATCGCCGGCACCTGCAAGCAAGTGCCCCTGGCGTGGTGCGACGAGGCCAATCTGCGTCTGCCGTCGAGCCTGGCAGTGTTTCCTGAAGTCGCACTGAACGAGGAGCTCTATCGCTGGCTCGCGTTGCTGGCGGCCCAGGCCGGGCAGATGCGTCATTGGGGGCGGGACAATCAACGCTGGACGCAACAGCTGTTGCGGCGCTATCCCGCGTTGCGTGCCCGGTATAAACGTCTAGTCGATGCGCACCTGCAATTGCGCCCGGATCCGGCCACATTGAACCCCGGCGAAGCGGCGCTGGAACGAGCGTTATGCCAGGCGCTACGCGAGCCGGGCAGTGTCGAACATTTTCCCCGCAGCGAACGGGCCGCATGGCCGCTGCCGCTGTGGCTGTACCCGCCGCAGAACCTCGCCAGCCCGCAGAAGGCCGACCTCGGTGACGAATCGGAAGAATCGCTGACGACCCCACCCGGTGAGCAGAAAGGCGCAAGCAAACGCGCCAAGCGGATCGATGAAGGCAACCGCGATGGCGGATTGTTGATCGTGCGCCTGGAGAACCTGTTCAGTTGGACCGAACACGTGGACCTGGATCGCTGGACAGACGACAGCGAAAACCCGGACGCCGCCAGAGTCGCCGAAGACCTCGACGAGTTGAGCCTGTCGCGCACCCGTCTGCGCAAGGGCGGCGGCCTCAAGCTGCACCTGGATTTGCCGCCGGCCGATGTCGACGATATTCCCCTGGGCGAGGGCATCAAGTTGCCGGAGTGGGACTACCGCAAACAGCAGCTGCAGGACAGCTTCGTCAATCTGCAAATGATGGTGCCCCGGGACTGCGAGGCGCAGCCACTGCCGCCACGGCTGAAGGCCCCGGCACACCGTTTGCGCCGCCAGTTCGAGCACCTGCGCAATGACCGCCAATGGTTACGCCAGCAACCTCAAGGGTCTGAACTGGACATGCAGGCCTGGCTGGATTTTCACGTTGAACGCGAGCATGGCCAGTGTGCGGAGCGAGGTCTGTTCATGGAACAACGGCAGACGCGCCGCGACCTGGCGTGCCTGTTGCTGGCCGATGTGTCGATGTCCACCGACGCGCACTTGAACGATGAGCATCGGGTGATCGATGTGATCCGCGACAGTTTGCTGCTGTTCGGCGAAACCCTGTCGGTGCTGGGTGATGATTTCGCCCTGTACGGGTTTTCCTCGCTGCGCCGTCATCAAGTGCGCATGCAGGAACTCAAGTCCTTCACCCAGCGTTATGACGACAATACCCGTGGTCGTATTCAAGGGCTCAAACCGGGGTATTACACCCGAATGGGCGCCGCCATCCGCCAGGCCACCCAACTGCTGGGCAAGAGCAAGCGCCGTAGCAAGCTGTTGCTGCTGCTCACGGATGGCAAACCGAATGATCTGGATTTGTATGAGGGTCGCTACGGCGTTGAAGACACCCGCGAAGCGGTGCTGGAGGCGCGGCGTCAGGGGTTGACGCCGTTCTGTATCACGATTGACCGCGAGGCCGGGGACTACCTGCCGTACATGTTCGGCGCCAATGGCTACACCTTGATCCGCCAGCCCGAGCAATTGCCCCTGCGCTTGCCGCAGTTGTATCGGCAGCTGACCCAGCCGTGATCGACACGGTCCCTAGTCACCTACGCCCTTGTAGCAGCTGCCTCGCAGGCTCGGCAGCTGCTACAGGGAAATGTGTGGGGATCAGGTGCTGCGTGGCAGCCAGAAAAACATGACCACGCAGAAGATCGTCAGGCCGATGCAGAACCACGTGAACCGGCGCAGCCGGCGTTCCCCTGCCTGTGCCGCCAATGCCGGCAGGGGCATGCCGCATTGGCTGCACTCGGTTTCTTGCGCGGGGTGGGTGTGCTGGCAATACAAACAGACGGGCATGGCACTCACTCGAACTGTTCCAGGCGCAGACGATCGAGAATGGCGATCTGGCGGCCGTCCTGGGTGATGATGTTTTCATCGATCAGGCGACGGATGATCCGCGAAAAGGTTTCCGGCTGGATCGACAGATGCCCGGCAATCAGTTGCTTGGCCATCGGCAGTTCGAATTGGCTGTCGACGGTTTGCTGGCGCACCAGTTGCGTCAGCAGATAACGCACGACCCGGTGGGTGGCGTTTTTCAGGGACAGGGTTTCGATTTCGTTGACCCGTTGATGCAGGCGAACGCAGAGCTTGCCGAGCAGCGCAAAGGTCAGCCGGCTGTTGCTCTGCAGCAGGCGCATGTAGGTGCTGTTGGATAACCGATAGAGCTGAGTCGGGCAGATCGCTTCGGCCGAGGCCACATAGTTCGGGGTGTCCATCAGCATCATCGCCTCGGCGAAGGTTTGCCGATCGCCGATCACCTCAAACACTTTCTCCTGCCCATCCGGTGTCAGGCGGTAGATTTTCACCGCGCCGGCAATCACGAAATAGAACGAGTCGGCCGGCTCGCCCTGGCGGAACAACGGTTCGCCCTTGTCGATGCTCAACAAGTGGCTGGTACTCATCAGTTCATCCAGCTGTTCTTCGTTCAACGGCTCGAACAAGTGGTGACTGCGCAGAATCTGGTGATGGACGCGATGAAGCACCATAAGAATTCATCCTGAAGGTTGAGGAGGGGGGGCGATCAAGTCAAACGAGGCCCAGCGAGACGCCGCTGGCCAACGCCAGCACCGAGGTCAACACCACGAACCAGGCCAATGGCTGGATGACTTTTTTCATGACGACTCCTGGGGATCGAGAGGGATCAAGGTTTATTGATTGCTGAAAGCCTGAGCAAGACGCGGGCCATGCCTGGAGACCCCTTGTTTATTAGGGTTGTCAGAAAGGAGGGTAAAAACGACCACGAGGTTAATGGTTTAAATAACCCTTAAATGGTCATTTTTACCCTGATCCGAAACACCTGTGGCGAGGGGGCTTGTCGGACCGCCGCACCACCCCGTTCGGCTGCGTAGCAGTCGTAATACCGGCTGAAGCGTTCTATCTGACGCACCGCGGATACCGGTTTTGGGAGTGCTTCGCACTCCAACGGGGGCAAGCCCCCTCGCCACAGTGGGTTGAGTTGGGATCCGGGGCACGCCCTTTGCACACTTGATCTGTGACAAAGGCAATGGATCGCTAATACCCGATCATTGCTCCCGGACTTACCTCGACGCGTGCGGGTTGGCGTCAGGTCAGCAGCAAGGTAAAGGAGTGGCTTTATGCAAGTGCTTGACCGCCGTAAAGCGATGGCCATCGCGCCGCTGTTACGTTTGGCCTTTCGGCCATTTTTCCTCGCCGGCTGCCTGCTGGCAGTGCTGGCCATTCCACTCTGGCTGGCCGTCTTCAGCGGTTCGATTGCCGACTGGCAGCCGGCGGGTGGCTGGCTGGGCTGGCATCGACACGAACTGCTGTTCGGATTCGGCTTGGCAATCATCGCGGGTTTTCTGCTGACGGCCGTGCAGACCTGGACCGGTCGTCCCGGCCTCAGCGGGCGACCCCTGGCCGCGCTGGCGTTGCTGTGGTTATTGGCGCGCGTGGCCTGGCTGGTCAATGCTCCGTGGCCGGTGCTCGCCGTGCTGGAATTGGCGTTCCCACTGGCGGTGGCGGCGCTCATGGGCTTCACCTTGTGGAAGGTGCGGCAGAAACGTAACTACCCGATTGCGGTGGTGCTGTTGTTGTTAGCGGCGGCCGACGGGTTGTCCCTTTACGGCCTGGTCGAAGGTCATGAAGCCTGGCAGCGTCAAGGCGTGCTGACCGGCCTCTGGTTGGTGGCGGCGATGATGGGCTTGATCGGCGGGCGCGTCATTCCGTTCTTTATCCAGCGCGGTCTCGGCAAGGTCGATGGCGTGACCCCTTGGCCGTGGCTGGATTGGCTGCTGTTGATTGGCTCACCGCTGGTGGCGTTGCTATATGCCGCCGGACCTGCGCTTGACCCCAATCTCTGGGTCGGCCTGTTGTTCGCCATGTTGGCCGCCGGGCATCTGGTGCGCCTGGTTCGCTGGCATGATCGGGCCCTCTGGCACGTGCCGCTGCTGTGGTCGTTGTACCTGGCTTATGCCTGGTTGGCAGCGGCCTGTCTTGGAATGGCGCTGTGGCATTTCGGTGTGCCGATCAATCCGAGTCTGGCGGTGCATTGCCTGACCATCGGCGCCATGGGCGGCCTGGTGCTGGCGATGATCGCGCGGGTCAGCCTGGGCCACACCGGTCGTGCGCTGGAGCCGCCGTCGGGCATGACCCTGGCGTTCATTCTGCTCAATCTGGCCTGTCTGAGCCGGGTGGTGTTGATCCTGTTCTTTCCCCTGCCTGCGTTGTGGCTGGCCGGTGTGTGTTGGGCGCTGGCGTTTGCGCTGTACGCCTGGCGCTATGGGCCGATGCTGCTGCGGGCCCGTGTCGACGGTCATCCGGGCTAAGCAAGTCAACTGATGGAGGCTGCCAGTGTTATATCCCTTTTTACTGGTCACCCACTTGCTGGCAGCGATTGCCTTCATCGGCACGCTGTTTTTTGAGGTGGTGATCTGGCACCGCGCTCGCCAGCAGTTGGCGGATACCGCGCTAACCACGGCGGATCAAGCGATTGCAGTGCGTTCGCGCAAGGTGCTGCATGGCGTGGTGTTGCTGTTGTATGGCGCCGGCATCAGCCTGGCGTGGCAACACCGCGGCGTATTGAGTCAGCCGCTGGCGAGCAGTTTTGGCACGTTGCTGAGTCTGAAAATCATCCTGGCCCTGAGCATCATCGGCCATTACTTCCTGCTGGCGTACTGGCTGAAAAGCGCACGACTGACCACGACCCGCGCCAGCTGGATTCGCCGCAGCATTCTCGGGCACATGGTGTTGATCGTGATCCTGGCCAAGGCGATGTTCTATTGGCACGGGTGATCGCGCTGGAGAACCCGTAATTCCGAGGTGACGCCATTCGCGAGCAGGCTCGCTCCCACATTGGAATTCCATCCTCTGTGGGAGCGAGCCTGCTCGCGAAAGCGGTGTCACTGGTTGGCGATCAATGACGGGGTTTGAGGGCATTAACAAACAGCACGTTGTTCTCCAGATGGATGTGTTGCATCAGGTCATCCCGAAACTCCAGCAGCCCACGATACAGGGCGCGCCAGGTGTTACAGGCATCGGCCGGCGGGGTGATGTTGTTGGTCAGTGCGAGCAGCCTTTCGAGGGCTTCGCCATGCTGATCATGTTCAAAACGCAGCACCTGGATCGGCGGCGCCGCTTGAGGGCCGATGCCCTGTTGCAGCATCGGGAACAGCACTTGCTCTTCCTTGAGCATGTGGCCTTCGAGTTCTTGTTGCATGTCGCTCAGCAGATCGGCCAGGCCGTTGGGGCAGCTGCTGCGCGCACCATGGACCTGCTCGACACGACGGGCGAGGCGGATCAGTTCCGGCAGTTGCTCGCGATGGCGGGCGTGGTAGCGCGCCAGGAGGTGGGCGATCAACAGCTCCGACGGTTCGCTGCGCCAGTCGTGTTGGGTTTCGCCGGTGTCTTGCAGCCGGTGCAGCGCATCGGCGATCAGCACCGGGTCGAGGTCTTTGCCAGCGGCCGCTTCGCGCAGGCTTTTATGCCCGCCGCAGCAGAAGTCCAGTTTGAAGGTGTGGAAAATCCGCGTGGCGCCGGGAATGTCGCAAGCCAGTTGGCCGAGGCTTTGTTCCAGTAGGGTCAGGCTCATCAGGGGGTTCCTTGTTTGGATTTCAACGGTTCCCCAGGCTCATTGCACCCGACATGCCATCTTTAACGTATTGAAAAATAGAGCTTTATTTTTAGTTGTGGTGATAGGCACCCGGACGCTTTAGGGTGATTCCAACCATAGAGGGTAATAACTACCATGCTGCGAGAAAGCCTGGCGGCCGACCTGATTGTCGAGTTGCCCAATGCTGTGCGGTTGCAACGACTGGTCCAGACCCTGCGCGAGTACTTCAACAGTGGCGCCGTGGGATTGCTGCGTCTGGACGACGACAGCCTCAGGCCGGTGGCGACGGTGGGGCTGGTGCATGAAGCGTTGGGCCGTCGGTTCGTCATCGCCCAGCATCCGCGGCTGGCGGCGATCATGGCGTCGCGCGAACCCACCTGGTTCGAGCCCGACAGCCGTCTGCCGGACCCCTATGACGGCTTGCTCGACCATCACGCCGGCGAACCGATGCCCGTGCACGACTGCATGGGCGTGAGCCTGTACGTGGAGGGGCGGATCTGGGGCGCGATCACCCTCGATGCGCTGCACGCCGGGACTTTCGACAGCCGTGCGCGGGAAGAACTCAAGCGCTGCACCTTGCAGATCGAAGCCGCCGTGCGAGTCACCCGGCTCGAGCAGGAAAACCGCAGCCTGCGCTTGTCCCGCAGCGATATTCAAGACGTGCGGCGGCCGGCTGATGAAGGCGAAATCCTCGGGCAAAGTGAAGTGCTGCATCAGTTGCTCAATGAACTGGACGTGCTGGCCGACTCCGAATTGCCGGTGTTGCTGCTGGGCGAGACCGGCGTCGGCAAAGAGCTGTTCGCAAGGCGCTTGCATCGTCTGTCGCGCCGCAGTCACAAGCCGCTGGTGCAGGTCAACTGCGCGGCGTTGCCGGAGTCTCTGGCAGAGAGTGAATTGTTCGGCCATGTCAAAGGCGCGTTTTCCGGCGCCACCAGTGACCGTGCCGGACGTTTCGATGCGGCCAACGGTGGCACGCTGTTTCTCGATGAAGTGGGCGAATTGCCATTGGCCGTGCAAGCGAAGCTGCTGCGCACCCTGCAGAACGGCGAAATCCAGCGCCTCGGCGCCGACAAGCCGCTGCATGTCGATGTGCGCATCATCGCCGCGACCAACCGGCACCTGCCGGACAGCATCCGCGACGGCTTGTTTCGGGCCGATCTGTATCACCGACTCTCGGTGTACCCGGTGCCGATTCCACCGTTGCGCGAGCGGGGTAACGATGTATTGATGCTGGCCGGGCATTTCCTCGAGCTCAATCGGGCGCGGCTCGGTTTGCGCGGTTTGCGTCTGTCGCCGGCGGCCGAGCGAGCGCTGCTGACGTACACCTGGCCGGGCAACGTGCGTGAGCTGGAGCATGTGATCAGCCGGGCCGCGTTGAAGCAGCTCAGTCGCGGCACCAGTCGCACGTTGATCATGACCCTGGAGCCCGAGATTCTGGACCTCGACAGTGCCGTGGGCGGGCAGGGTGCGGTCGTCGAAAATCCACTGGACGTCACGGCTGATGAGCCGTTCCAGCCCCTGGGTGAAGCGGTCGACGATTACCAGCGCAAGAAAATCCTCCAGGCCTTGAGCCTGTCCGGGGAGAACTGGGCCAGCGCTGCGCGGATTCTGGAAGTCGATCCCAGCAACCTGCACAAACTGGCTCGGCGTCTGCGTCTCAAATAAGGTTGATGGTGGTCAAGGTGGTCTTGCGCTGTGCATTGCACACTGGGCAGAACCTTTTTGGAGATCACCGTCATGCCCCTTTCCCTGGCCCAGATGCGCCGTAACTACACCCTTTTTGGCCTGCAAGACGACTCGGCGCTGGACGACCCGATGGCGATGTTCCGGCAATGGCTGCAACTGGCCCGCGACACCGAGCGCGCGCCTGTCGAAGCCAACAGCATGGTGTTGGCGACGGTCGACAGTGAAGGGCGCCCGCACTGCCGGGTCCTGCTGCTCAAGGGCTTGAGTGATGAAGGCTTCACCTTTTTCGGCAATTACCAGAGCGACAAGGGCCAGCAACTGGCCGCCAACCCGCATGCGGCGATGACCTTTTTCTGGCCGGGGCTGGAGCGTCAGGTGCGTATCGAAGGCCAGGTCTCCAGGCTTGACCCGATGCTGTCGGATGCGTACTTCGATTCCCGCTCGCAGGACAGTCGCCTGGGCGCCTGGGCTTCGCCGCAAAGCCGGCCTTTGGCCAATCGGGCCGAGCTCGAATCGCTGTTGCTCCAAACCATCCAGCGCTTTGCCGGCAAGACCGTGCCGCGGCCCGAACATTGGGGCGGCTACTGCCTGCACCCCGAGCGTCTGGAGTTCTGGCAGGGCCGTGCCGACCGCTTGCATGACCGTCTCGATTACCGGTTGCGCGATGGTGTTTGGCAGCGCAACCGACTGGCGCCCTGATAGCGATGGGAGACAGTGTGGGAGCGAGCCTGCTCGCGATAGCGGTGTGTCAGTCACCATTGATGTTGCCTGACACACCGCTATCGCGAGCAGGCTCGCTCCCACAGGTTTTTGTGTGCCCGACACATTCTGCTTATGTCCCTGTCGAGGTACCTCCTTGGAGGAATAGGCTCACCGAGGATTCCGGTTCACGCTTTGTCCCATACCCTCATTCACGGGAAGGCTTGGATATGGCCCATCTGGCGCAACGCACGTTTGAACCCCTGAACATCGCCGTGCTGACCATCAGCGATACGCGCACCTTTGACACCGACACCTCGGGGCAGACCCTGACGGATTTGCTGCAAACGGCCGGGCATGTATTGATCGACCGTGACCTGGTCAAGGACGACATTTATCAGATCCGCGCCAAGGTCTCTCACTGGATCGCCGACCCTCAGGTTCAAGTGATACTGATGACCGGCGGCACTGGTTTCACCGCGCGCGACAACACACCGCAAGCGGTCCTGCCGTTGCTGGACAAACACGTGGAAGGCTTCGGTGAACTGTTCCGTCAGGTGTCCCTGGCGGAAATCGGCATGTCCAGTCTGCAGTCACGGGCGCTGGCCGGGATGAGCAACGGCGTGCTGGTGTGCTGCGTTCCGGGTTCGCCCGGCGCGTGTCGAACTGCCTGGAACCAGATCCTGCTCGAACAATTGGACAGCCGCACCGGCCCGTGCAATTTCGCCCCGCATTTGAAGCCGCAAGCGCAACGGGTCATCGACGCCTGCGAGACGCGCTCATGACTGGCCGGGTGTGCGACCTCGGCCACCTGATGCCGGTGGACGAGGCCATCAACCGTCTGCTGGAGCAGGCACCGCCGCCGCCCCTGGCGCAAAAGATCGGTCTGGATCAAGCCTTGGGTCGGGTGCTGGCGGCGGACATTCATTCCCCCGTCAACCTGCCGGCCTGGGACAACAGCGCCATGGACGGTTACGCCCTCAGGGCCGCTGACCTGCCACCGGACGGCGGCTATTTGGCGATTGGCGGACGAATTGCGGCGGGCGATCAGGCGAAATCCCCCTTGCTCGCACAGCAGGCGGTACAGATTTTCACCGGCGCGCCATTACCGCCGGGTGCCGACACGGTGGTGCCGCAGGAGCGCTGCCGGATCGATGGCGAGCGCGTCTGGTTCCCGTCCGTAAGCGTTGGCGATCACGTGCGCAAGGAAGGCGAGGAGGTTCGCCGGGGAGACCTGTTGCTCCAGGCCGGTAAACGCCTGCGCGCACAAGAAGTGGGGTTGCTGGCCGGCGCGGGCATTGCGCGGGTCGAGGTTTATCGACCGCTGCAGGTGTGCCTGCTCAGCAGTGGCAATGAACTGCGTGAACCCGGCGACTCGTTGGCGCCGGGGCAGATTTACAACAGCAACCGCTACTGTCTCGCGGCGTTGTTGAGCGGCTGGGGTGTCGAGGTACATGACTATGGCGTCATGGCTGATGAGTTGGCGGCCAGCCGGCATGCCTTGAGCCTGGCGTCCTCGGAATGCGACTTGTTGTTGAGTTCCGGCGGCGTCTCGGTCGGTGAGGAAGATCACCTCAAGCAGGCCATCGAGGAACTCGGCAGCCTGGATTTCTGGCGGCTGGCGATTCAGCCGGGCAAACCGCTGGCCTTCGGCGAAGTGGCCGGCAAACCCTGGATCGGCATGCCGGGCAATCCTTCGGCGGCGCTGATTACCGCGTTGGTGGTGGTGCGGCCGTTCCTGCTCAGGGCCCAGGGCGTGAAAGACGTGTTGCCGCTGCCAATGGCCGTGCCCGCCGGGTTCGACTGGTTGCAGCGCAACAAGCGTCGGCAGTACCTGCGGGCTCGACTGACGCCGGGTGCTGACGGCCAGTTGCGCGTGGAGCTGCACCCTCAGCAAAGTTCGGCGATGTTGAGCGCCGCGTGTTGGGCCGATGGGCTGGCGGTGATCGAGTGCGAGCAGCAAGTGCTCAAGCACGACAACGTGATGTTCCTGTCCTTCGCCGACCTGATGCATTGATCGCAATTGATTGCCGTCAAGGCCGCGCCTGCCGGTCTCGCTAGACTGGCAGCGCGTTTTTCCATGAGGATCACCCATGCAACTGGTCTGCCCGGCAGGGAACCTGCCTGCGCTAAAAGCGGCGGTGCGCGAAGGCGCCGATGCCGTGTATGTCGGTTTTCGCGATGACACCAATGCCCGGCACTTCGCGGGGCTGAACATGGACGACAAACAGTTCGACGCGGCGGTCGCCCACATCCGCCAGCATCAACGCAAACTCTACGTCGCGGTCAACACCTACCCGCAACCCAAGGGCTGGGAACGCTGGCAACGGGCGGTCGATCGCGCCGCCGATTTCGGTGTGGATGCGTTGATCGCCGCCGACCCCGGAGTACTCAACTACGCCAGCCAGCGCCATCCGCAACTGGCGCTGCACCTGTCAGTCCAGGGTTCGGCGACCCATGCTGCGGCGCTGGAATTTTACGCGCAACGCTACGGCATTCGACGTGCGGTGCTGCCGCGGGTGTTGTCCTTGGCGCAAGTGCGCCAGGTCGCCGCGAGCAGCCCGGTGCCCATCGAAGTGTTTGGCTTCGGCAGCTTGTGCATCATGGCCGAAGGGCGTTGCCATCTGTCGTCCTACATCACCGGCGAGTCGCCGAACCTCTGCGGCGTCTGCTCACCGGCCAAAGCGGTGCGCTGGAGCGACGACGCCGAAGGCTTGAGCGCGCGGCTCAGTGAAGTGCTGATCGACCGTTACACCCCCGAAGAACCCGCCGGTTACCCGACCCTGTGCAAGGGCCGTTTCCTGGTCGGCGGCAAACGCTTTCATGCGCTGGAAGAACCCACCAGCCTCGACACCCTGGACTTGCTGCCGGAATTGACGGCCATCGGTGTCGAGGCGGTCAAAATCGAAGGCCGGCAACGCAGCCCGGCCTATGTCGAACAAGTCACCCGAGTCTGGCGTGCGGCACTGGATGCCCATCGTGGCTCGCCGGGCAGTTTTCGGGTCAAGGAGGAATGGCGCAAGGTACTGGCCGGTTTGTCCGAAGGCAGCCAGACCACCCTGGGTGCTTATCATCGATCATGGCAATGAGGGAGGCGACATGAAACTCAGCCTTGGACCGGTCCTGTTTTATTGGGACAAAGAGCAACTCAGCAACTTTTACGCCGAAATGTCGGCGTTGCCGCTGGACGTGATTTACCTGGGCGAAACCGTGTGTTCGAAACGCCGGGCCTTTTCACTGGATCAATGGCTAGGGCTGGGGCGCGAATTGCAGGAATGCAGCCAGGCACAGTTAGTGATCTCCAGCCTGACGCTGATCGAAGCGGCGTCCGAACTGTCCAGCCTGCGGCGGCTGTGCGACAACGGCCAATTGCTGGTGGAGGCCAACGACATGGGCGCGGTGCAGTTTCTGGCCGAGCGCAAGTTGCCATTCGTGGGCGGTCCGGCACTGAATGTGTACAACGGTCATACCCTCGCGCAACTGCTGGACTGCGGGATGACCCGGTGGGTGCCGCCGGTGGAATGCTCCGCGGCGCTGATTGGCGATGTGCTCGAGCAAGTGCGCGAACTGGGCCGTGAGGTGCCGGAAGTCGAGATCTTTGCCTATGGGCATTTGCCGTTGGCCTATTCCGCTCGCTGCTTCACCGCACGGGCGGAAAACCTGCCCAAGGACGACTGCCGGTTTTGCTGCCTCAACTACCCCGATGGCTTGCCGCTGACCAGTCAGGAAGGGCAGGCGTTGTTCACCATCAACGGTATTCAAACGATGTCGGCGGAGGTGACCAATCTGCTGGCGGATTACTCCGGGCTGGTGGCCTGTGGCGCCGATCTGTTGCGTCTGAGCCCCCGCGCTCAGGGCATGGCCGAGGTGATCGCGGCCTATCAACGGGTTCGTCTGGGCGAGACACCGCCGTTGTTCGTCGACGGTTGCAATGGCTATTGGCATGGCCAGGCCGGCATGTTGCGCGTCGAGGAGGTTGGCCTGTGTTGAATCGAAAGAAATGGCTGCTGAAAGGCGCCGACCGGTTGTTGCCGTTGGTGCGCCGGGTGCCATTTGCGGTGCAGCGCCTGGCGTTGCAACAGGCGCTCAATCGCTGCCTCGCCGGGCCGTTACGCGATGGCGAGTTTGAGGTTTTGCGCGGGCGTTGGTTGTGCTTGCGGATCCCGGACCTGGGGTTGTCGTGGTTCCTGACGTTGACTCGTGACGGGTTGCGAATTGCCGAACACGCCACGGCGCATGTGACGATCAGTGGTAACTGGCGCGAGTTTCTATTGCTGGCGAGCCGTCAGGAAGATCCGGACACGTTGTTCTTTCGCCGGCGTTTGGTGATTGAGGGCGATACGGAGTTGGGGTTGGCATTGAAGAACCTGATCGACAGCCTTGACCCTGATGTTCTGCCGGTTTGGTTGTGGCGCAATCTGGAGCGGGCCGGGAAGGGACTGGCGGCAGGGTAACCGCCAGGCCATTCCTGAACACCTAGAGATATTTGTCCGTTACGGCGCCTTCCGAGGCGCTGGACACGGTCTTCGCGTATTTGGCCAACACACCGCGTTTGTACTTGGGTTCCGGGCGCACCCAACGGGTTTTGCGCTCGGCCAGTTCGGCGTCGGAGACATCGACCGTAATCTGCCGTGTTTCGGCGTCGATGGTGATCTTGTCGCCGTCTTCAATCAGCGCGATCGGCCCGCCGTCAAAGGCTTCGGGCGTGATATGGCCCACCACGAACCCGTGTGAACCGCCGGAGAAACGACCGTCGGTGATGAGCGCAACGTCCTTGCCCAGTCCCTTGCCCATGACCGCTGACGTCGGCGAAAGCATTTCGCGCATGCCGGGCCCGCCCTTGGGGCCTTCGTAGCGGATCACGATCACATCGCCGGCCTTGACTTCACCGTTGAGGATGCCGGCCAGCGCACCTTCCTCACCGTGATAGACCCGCGCCGTGCCTTCAAAGCGCAGGCCTTCCTTGCCGGTGATCTTGGCCACGGCGCCGGTTGGCGAAAGGTTGCCGCGCAACACCACCAAATGGGAGTCTTTTTTGATCGGTTGGTCGAAGGGCAGGATCACGTCCTGGCCTGCGGGGTAATCGGGTACGTTTTCCAGGTTTTCGGCCAGGGTCTTGCCGGTGACTGTCAGCGCATCGCCATGCAGCATGCCGGCGGCGAGCATCCGCTTCATCAGCGGCTGGATGCCGCCGATGGCCACCAGTTCGCTCATCATGTATTGGCCGCTGGGACGCAGATCGGCCACCACCGGTGACACCTTGCCCAGCTCGACGAAATCATCCAGCGTCAGCTCGACATCCACGGCATGCGCCATCGCCAGAAGGTGCAGCACGGCATTGGTCGAGCCGGCGAGGGCGATCACCACTCGAATGGCATTTTCAAACGCCTTGCGGGTCATGATGTCCCGCGGTTTGATGTCTCGCTTGAGCAGCTCCATGACCTGCTGGCCAGCGCGGAAACTGTCCGACGCCTTGTCGCTGCCAACGGCGTCCTGAGAGCTGGAACCGGGCAGGCTCATGCCCAGCGCCTCAATCGCGGACGCCATGGTGTTGGCCGTGTACATGCCGCCGCAGGAGCCGGGGCCCGGAATCGCTACTTCCTCGATGTGCTTGACTTGAATCTCGCTGATATCGCCCCGCGCGTGCTGACCCACGGCCTCGAACACGGAGATGATATCGGTGTGGCCGGCGCCCGGCCGGATGGTGCCGCCATAGACGAAGATGGAAGGGCGATTCAGCCGCGCCATACCGATCAGGCACCCCGGCATGTTCTTGTCACATCCGCCCACGGTGACCAGGCCGTCAAAGCCTTCGCAGCCGGCCACGACTTCAATGGAATCGGCGATCACTTCACGCGATACCAGCGAATATTTCATGCCCTCGGTGCCGTTGGCGATGCCGTCGGAAATGGTGATGGTGTTGAAAATGACGCCCTTGGCCCCAGCGGCATTCGCGCCTTTTTCGGCTTCAATGGCCAGCTTGTCGATGTGCATGTTGCAGGGCGTGACCATCGCCCAGGTCGAGGCGATGCCGATCTGCGGTTTCTTGAAATCTTCGTCCGTGAAACCCACGGCCCGCAGCATCGCGCGGCCGGGCGTGCGTTCTACGCCGTCGACCACTTGGGAGGAATATTTGCGCAGATCAACCTTGTCGCTCATGACATCTCCTCACCGGCTCATCGAGAAAAGCACGATGAGTATAGTGGCCGGGGCAGACTATCAAGTCGGGAACAGACGCGCGGGTTTGCCGTGTCGTGATATTCTTCGCCCCAACTTGCTTTGACCTATTCAGTTTGCGTGTCCTTGAGACGCGCCAACAGAATCACTGTCGCTCAAGTAGCTGAAGCCAATAACGATAAGAAGTCAGTTCAGTAGGGACATATAAACTGAGGTCGATGGAGACACGTCGGCCTTGTGTGCCCACCCTCCAATCCTTGTGGGAGCGCAACCCACTGCATGCTGCCTGCATGCCGTGAACCGGGGCCTCAAGCATGGGGATGGAAGGGCGGATGGCGTTTTATCAAAGGTGCTACACATGTTTAAAAAAATGAACACGGCCCTGCTGGGGCTGGCTTTGTCGATGGGGATCACGTCCGTTCACGCGGAAGAGGCAAAGAAAGTCGATGTGCTGCTCATCGGCGGCGGCATCATGAGCGCGACCCTCGGTGTCTGGCTCAATGAGCTGGAACCTGGCACTTCGATGGAAATGATCGAGCGCCTCGACGGCGTCGCCCTGGAAAGCTCCAATGGCTGGAACAACGCCGGTACCGGTCACTCCGCCCTGGCCGAGTTGAACTACACCCCGGAAGACGATAAAGGCAACGTTCAGATCCCGAAAGCCGTTGAAATCAACGAAGCCTTCCAGATCTCCCGTCAGTTCTGGGCCTGGCAGGTTCAGCAAGGCGTGCTGAAGAATCCGCGTTCGTTCATCAACTCCACGCCGCACATGAGCTTCGTGTGGGGCGATGACAACATCAAGTTCCTGAAAAAGCGCTACGAAGCCCTGCAAGCGAGCCCGCTGTTCGCTGGCATGCAGTATTCCGAAGACCCGGCTGTGATCAAGAAGTGGGTTCCGCTGATGATGGAAGGGCGTGACCCGAACCAGAAAGTCGCGGCCACCTGGTCTCCTATCGGGACCGACGTCAACTTCGGCGAGATCACCCGCCAGTTCGTTGCGCACCTGCAAACCACGCCAAAGTTCGACTTGAAACTGTCTAGCGAAGTGCAAGACATCACCAAGAACGAAGACGGCACCTGGCGCGTCAGCTACAAAAACCTCAAAGACGGCAGCAAAACCGAAACCGACGCCAAGTTCGTGTTCATCGGCGCGGGCGGCGGTGCACTGCACCTACTGCAGAAGTCCGGTATTCCTGAAGCCAAGGAATACGCAGGCTTCCCGGTAGGCGGCTCGTTCCTCGTGACCGAGAACCCGACCCTGGCCGAGCAACACCTGGCCAAGGCCTACGGCAAAGCCTCCGTTGGCGCACCGCCAATGTCGGTTCCGCACCTGGACACCCGTGTCCTGGACGGCAAGCGCGTCATCCTGTTTGGCCCATTCGCGACTTTCAGCACCAAGTTCCTGAAAGAAGGCTCGTACCTGGACCTGCTGACCACTACCACCACGCACAACGTGTGGCCAATGACCAAGGTCGGCATCAAGGAGTACCCGCTGGTCGAGTACCTTGCTGGCCAACTGATGCTGTCTGATGAAGACCGCCTCAACGCCCTGAAAGAATACTTCCCGAACGCCAAAGCCGAAGACTGGCGCCTGTGGCAAGCCGGCCAACGCGTGCAGATCATCAAGCGTGATGAAGCCGCTGGCGGCGTGCTGAAGCTGGGTACCGAGATCGTTGCCTCGCAAGACGGCACCATCGCAGGCCTGCTAGGCGCATCGCCGGGTGCTTCGACTGCCGCACCGATCATGCTGACCGTGCTGCAGAAGGTGTTCAAGGACAAGGTTGCATCGCCTGCCTGGCAGGAAAAGCTGCACCAGATCGTGCCGAGCTATGGCACTCAGTTGAATGGCAACCCTGCGAAAGTGGCTGAAGAGTGGGCTTACACCGCCAAGGTGTTGCAGCTGACTCCGCCGCCGGCGATTGGTCAGATGGCGGCTCCGGCGGCTGCTCCGGCTGCTCCGGCCAAGGCGCCGAAGGCTAATGCTGCGACAGATATGGCTCTGTAACTAGAGGCCTGATCAAAAGCCCACTGAACCGGTGACGGTCAGTGGGCTTTTTTGTGCGTGATGGGTCAGCGCTCTCAGCCTTGGGGGCAGGTAGCCAGTGGCCAACCGATGCGCGCTGCACGAAGAAGACTGGCCTTAACAACCATGCGGTGAAAGGGGGCAATAACGAAGATGTAGGCCCGGCCTAAGCGGTTATGGCAATGGACCACGGTTGAAAAAACGAGTTGGCGACTGCCTTCTGGCTCTGCCTCTCCAGAACACAGGATCGATATCCGGAAGTCGAGGTGCTTGTCATCCTCTCCCAACACGATTTCAGTGTGGTTCGTGCTGTAGACCTTGAAGATTCCAACCCGATTGGCAAGTGATGCCAACTGTCTGGCTGTCTTGAGACCAAAACAGGCAACGATAGTGTCTCGGACTTTCATGAGCCATCCGATCCAGGATGGCTGGTGGGAAAGGATGAATCGAGCTAGCAAATCTGGATTGCCGGATGTGCCCGCAGGCAGCCGAATCGCAAAAGCGTCCGCCAGGTTCATCGACTTGTAAAGGTGGGTGATGCCGGACCTCGAGGGGACTGGCACGGACTTAATGAGCTCAAATTCTCGGGGCATCGGTGATCTCTCCTGAGTTCCAACTACTGATTGGACGACATGCCATGTCGCGTTTCCTGCTTAGGCTGTCCGGCACGAGGCACCAACTTCTCCTTGTCGGATACTGAGTCCGATCAAAGCATCATAGAGCGCTTGCTGCCCAGTTGGCAGAACAGGGAGCAACGTCGCCCGGCGCTTGTCGGCATCGAACCAGGATTCAACCAGCCATCCCACCAGATAGAGCGCCGAAAGGCATCCGCCAGCGGTTGCAACGTTTCCCTGGCATACAAGAGGCTGATTCACGGACTCAAGTCCCAGAGCTTGTAATCCCGATCGTGCATCCGGGTGTGTAGTGGCTTGGCCGTTGAGCAGCCCAAGCCGCTCGAGAATGAACGCTCCGGCGCATATGGAGCCGATTCGCTGGCGCCTGGAGTCAAGTTCAAACGACGGCAGGAAATCCGGGGCGGCAAGTGCAGCGGGTATCCCTTCCTTGCCGCTGACGAACAATACCGCGTCAGCACTATTGGCCTCGGAAAGCGGACCGTGCACCGAAACAGGCAAGCCGTGCGCCGATCGCACGATAGCGCTGGAACCCAATATTCGGACGTGCCAGTCCTCAGTATTACGGCCTAAGATGTCCCACATCAGGAACAGGTCGATATCAGTGAATTGGTCGAAAGCAACCAGAACGATTTTTTTCAAGGCGAGCTCCATGAAAAGTGCGGCGTGCAAAACGCAACGGCCATCTTTGCTGGTGTTCGCAGCGTATCAATCGGTTGCGCACCATACACAGTCTGTATGGCGCTAAATATGGAGCGAAAAAACTGGTGAGCACACTAACTCGTAACCATTGGATCGCGGCTGGTTTTGAGGCCCTCGACCAAATAGGGCATGTTGGCGTTTCGGCCGAGAGCCTATCGCGCCGATTGAATGTGACCCGCGGATCGTTCTATCACCATTTCCGCAATCGCGAAGACTTTGTCCGCACCTTGCTGGCCGCTTGGGAAGAAGACTACACGGAGCGCATGCTCGCTTATGCGGCGCAGGGTCGTAGCGCGGGCGAAACCTTGAAACGCTACTTGAATATTGCCGCTGAGAAACAACCTGGGCGGGAAGTTGCCATCCGAGCCTGGTCGCTGCACGATCCGTTGGTAGGCGAGTTTCAGCAGCGTGTGGATACAAGACGTCTGGACTTCGCGATACGAACTTGCCGCCGCTTGGTCCATCTGCCAGGCGAAGCAGAAGTGATCGGGCTTGTGGCCCATATGTGCCTGATTGGTGGTCAACAGGCAGGGCTGCGGCGCGATGCCGCTCGCTTCAACAGTTTCATGCATCGAGCCTTTTCTCTTTTCGAAGGGGCTCTTCCACCGTGGCGGGCCTGACGCGCGCTGTAACAATAGCGATTAATGGAGACTTCGCATCCGTCATAACGCTACTGCGTTGGTTTTTGCTCAATGTCCTCCGAATCGCTAGAGGTGGCCGCATCTTTTTCCATCGCTTCCGGGTCGGCGCCGGAGTTTGAACCCGAAGCTTCCTCACCTTTTTTGTCGGCCTTTTCCTCTTTGGATTCAGTGCCCTGGGTCTGATTGATTCCGGGGAGCGTGGCAGGTGGCACAGCAGCATCTTCAGTGACCTTTTCGGTCGCAAGTGAGAAAAGCGGGCAGGCGAACAGGCCTGCGATGGTGAGTGCAGCAATTGTCCTGTTCATCAGATGGGCCTGCCGTGTGAGGGGATGTACAGCGTTGGAAAAAGCGGGAAAGGGAAGGTGCTAAGAAGCTGACAAACGGTGTCTCCCGAGTTCGCAGCTCCATCGGGCCAAAGCAGTGCCTTCTTCTGTCACGATAATGTGGCTTAAGATCACTGAAGACTGGATTGATACATCTCGACTAAAGGACGCGACAATTATGGAAATCCACTTTTCTCAAATCAGCGAGCGTTTGAACAATCGCCGATTTTCAGTAGCAGACAACGCCCAAGGGCTGTCCGATGCACGCACAATATTTCACTACCATGTCGAGGAAAATGCTGTTTGGGGTACTTACAAGGGCGGCCATATCCGCCTGGGTAATCAAGTCGGACGTGCGACGGGCCCCGATACCATTGAGCTTCTTTATCAGTGCCTGACTACGGATGGTGAGATTCTTTCCGGCTGGTCCCGGGGCACGGTAGGCATTGATCACGCAGGACGTACCACGCTGACCTTCGTATGGGGTTGGCTGTCGGGCGCGACTGGAGGTGGGGAGTCGAGCTATGTCGAGCTTGTCGCGTAGCGGTTAAGTATTTTTTTGATAATTCCGCAGGGTGTTTTCGTAAAGGATCAACTCCCCTGATGACCATGATAAAGCAGCTATAAAACGTGCAATAAACCATCCATGAATACTCCCGAAAAAGTCGCCTCGACCGGTCCGATGAGAAACACAGGTCCCACGCCATCCCATTGAACCGTTACGGTTCCGCCATCACATTCAACCTCAACGGAGTTATCTAACAAGCCACGACGAATTCCGTTAACAGCGGCACCGCAAGAGCAGGAACCTGAACCGAGCGGAATGCCACCCCAGCGCTCCCAAATGCGCAACCGAATATGTTTTCGGTCGATGATCTGGACGAAATGCACGTTCGTCCTGAGTGGAAACAGGGGGTTGGTTTCAATTGTCGGGCCGATGGTCGCTATATCGATGGCTGTTAGATCCTCCACGAAATAGGTGCAGTGCGGATTTCCCATGCTGCAAGCTGTTGGGTCACCGGTAAGTGGCAAAACAGCAGTGTCCAGTTCCAGAGCCAGGGGAATATCCGACCAGCTGAAAAGCGGCTCTCCCATGTTGACGGAAATTGCGCCGGTTGAAGTTCGTTCGCAAGTGAGTAGACCACGGTTGGTTCGGAGCGCTATCGAAGTGCTGTTCGATTCGCGCATCAGCATATGCGCGGCGCCCCGCGTGGCACTGCCACAAACATCCAGTGTGGAGCCATCAGCATTCCAAAACATCAAACGCGCATCGGCATCATCGCAATCGAGCACCACCGCAAGTTGATTGAATCCGACGCCTCGGTTGCGATCACCCATTCGCCGAGCGAGGGCACTTGTCATTGGGTTGGCCGCGTTTCGTGAGTCCACTACAACGAAGTCATCGCCATTGGCGTGCATTTTTTGAAAACTCAGCGGCATACAAAGATCCTGGCGCAATTGATGTTTAAAGGCGATCCAGCCCCAACTCGGTGTTCTGATCCGTATTTTCCTGCGCTATCTGCATCTGTAACGCACACAGCCGCCGCCTCACAATAACGGCACGCTCCGCACTCGCAGCGAACGCTGCACCGCAAACTCATAATGTAGGAGGCCCAATGGGCAAGATGGCGATTTTCCTGGGTGGATTTCTGGTGTTGACCATTCTGATTGGTGCCCTGGCCACGATCTCTCCGGCTTAGTCCTTCCGGCGATCAAACGTCTTCACGCCAACGCCGGCGCAAAGTGCAGCACGACCATGCGCACCAGGTGATGGGTCAGGACGGTTACTGGCGATCAATGCAGTGGCGAGTATTGAACCAAGCAACAGGCCATGGGGGAGACCGGCATATTGCAGTGCGGTGCCGACGCCGCTGGCGATCAGCAAACACAGTAGGGTTTTCAAATGAGTCTTCCTTGATTCCTGTTGAACCCAACGCTTGCATCCGGGCCACGCACGTTGTCCCACCTAACGGTCTGAAGCGTCAAGTGACATCCCTTTCGAGGCAAAACCTGGGTTGAACCCCTGTCTTCGGCTGAGACCTAATCAGTAGTAATCGCAGGAGGGCAAAACCATGTCTGAAGCTATCAGCTATTTTTCAATCGCTGTCGCGGTGTTCATTCTGCTCGTTGACCTTTGGGCCATCATCAGTGTGTTTCGCAGCGACAAAACGGTGGGGGTGAAAGCCGCTTGGGCTATCGGCCTCATCCTCTTTCCGGTGATTGGAGTGATCGTTTGGGGTGTTGCAGGGCCGCGCGGAATCAAGGAGGGGCCAACCTCGCAGGAACACAGCAAAGGATAAAACCTTGTCCGTTTGTCGACAGCGTTGAAGGTTTTTTGAAATTTACCAAAGCAGGAGACAGCCATGAAAAAACTATACGTGTGCCTTACCCTCGGCAGCCTGTTTCTGCTGCAGGGTTGCTTCGATAGCTCAAAAAATACAACCAAGCAAAATACCGACGGCACCAAATCATCGGTGCAGATGCAAGAAGGTAAGGCTGAACAGAGCAAGTAATGCCCCAGGACGATGAAGGAGAGACGTTCAAATACGATTTGGAGCAGCGGGATCTATTGCGACCGGGGCGATGACGGCTTCAGGCGATTATCTCAATCGAGGTGGTAGCGCTCCAGATCACGCGCCAGGAACAATTCGCGTGCCGCTGACATTTCTATTCCGGGTAAGGGACACCCGCTGAAGTGCCAGGAAAAATGAGATCCATGACCGACCCTTCATCGTCGAAACCGATCTTGAAGTTCTTTCATGCATTCACCAGCCGGCTCGAAAATTGCGAAATTGCCAAGGGTCGTCCGGCTGATGCTGTGCTCCGGAAACTCATGGCTGCCCCAGCCAAGTTCAGCGGGCTGGCATGCCTCCGGGGATGAAGCCTTCCACTGACCATGTGTTTACGAACTCTCCGATTTCTTTACGGCGATCAGCACACTGAGAATCGTATTCGGCGATATGAATGACTTTCACTCCAAGGTCATAGGCTTGGTCGCCGTGTTGTGCTCATGATTAAATCTCCGCATTCAATCTTTGCGCGAGAAATGTAGCGCTGTTTAAAGTGCGACAATTTCTGGATGTTTCGGTGCCATTGAGGCGATGGGTATTAGCGCACCAGTTGCTCCACCAACTCATCGGTCACGTAGTGCGGTCCGTCGAACAGGTAGAGCGGGTAACCGTCATAGGCCGCCAATTGGGTCTTGAGCTCGGCGGCCGTGGCGGAGCGGAATCCGCCACCGAAACTCGGGCGAAAGGCTTCGACGATGATGCGCACACGTTTTTCACCCAGACGTTGGCGCAAGGCGTCGGCGTAGGTTCTGGCGACCGGCGCGCTGCGGGCGTAGACACCGACGCCGTCCTGGAAGAACACGCCGATGTCATCCGGCAGCCAGCGTTTGAGCCATTCGGCCGTGGCGACCGGGCCGATATTGGCGCCGTCATAAACACTGATCCATAACGGTCGCGGTAATTTGGCCAGCAGGGCGGGCAGCTCTTTGGCACGGGTCCAGCTCGGGTCGACTTCGACGGGGAAATACCAGCCGGTGACGTTTAACGGCGTGGGCAGTTTGGCGATGCGTTCCGAGACAGCAGCCAGTTGCTCGATGTTGTCCCGTGAACGGTTTTCGCTGAAATAACCCGCCAGCCCAAGGATGACATCCTGCGCCCAGGGCGCCTTGGCGATGCGCGCCCAATCGGGTAGTACCGGCACGCCGGGCAAGCCGGTACCGGGAATGAAGGCCTGATCGTCAACGACGGTCCACTGCACCAGCAACTCACGAGCCCCGAGTTTTTCCCAGTGCCCGTTGATGCCGACGGTCTGGTTGTCCGGCTGCCAGACGATGCCGACAATCCCCGGTTCGACAGCCTGGGTGCGCGTCACGTAGAGCACGCCGGTCGTGGCGGCAAGCGTGACGGCAAACAGGAGCGCGGCAACTGTCGTGCGACTGACGTTGTAGTTAAAGACTTTCACGGCAGTGCCTTTCAATAGGAATAAGTCAGGCGCCCGAACACGCCTTGAGCGCGATCGTCACCCAGCACCTTCACGCGATACTGCAAGGAAAAATCCACGTAGGAGCGGGGAGCGTTGTAGGCATCCTCGCGGAACCAGTAGCGAACGTTATTACCGACACCCACGCCACCGGCCTTGCCGGATGATGAGCCGGTGCTGCCATCGGCATCGGTCCCGCTGTTCATTTTGGAATCGTAGTCGAACGCCGCCACGACATGCGGGAAACTCACCCAGCGCGAGCCTGCTCCACCAATCGCGTAGCTGCGACCCACCTGCCATTCGCTGTTGAAATAGTCTCGCGAGTCGTTGATGTAGTGCCCGGCCTCGGCGAACAACTGCGAGGTCCACCAGCTGGAGGCATCGACCCGCAGATCGGTGCCGATGCTTGAACCGTAGCCCAGGCGCACCAGCCAATCACCGTCAATGTCCGACGATCCCAACGGGAACGTGCGTTCGACCGCGGCCATCACATTCAGCGAGGTGAACGGTTTGACCCGTACGCCGACAGCGCCTTGCAGCGCATCGAAACCAGTGTCCGAATCGCCGTTCTTGCTCCACAGCGTGTCAGTGACGCGTCCGTAGAGTTCGACGAAACGGGCGTTGCGATAACCCAAGGGACGCCAGGACAGTTCGGTGCTGTTCTGCAAGCTGTCATTGCTACTGCCGCCGCTCGGGGCTGAACTCAGGCCACTGCTGGAATTGTTGCCGCGATAACTGGTGGTGCTGGTCAAGCCCCAGGTGCGCGAAACATCGGCCACTGCGCGGCGGGTATCGAACAACTGCTGCGCCGACATGTCCCGTTCGCCGGAGGCTTGTGCGTCGATGACACGCTTGAAGTAGCTGACGGCTTGCTCGTCGTCATTGACCCGCATTGCGGTATACGCCGCGTCCTGCGTTGCCGTCGGCGTGAGCGGGTTATCGGCATCGGCGTTGCGGAACGACGTGTGGGCGCCGTCGTCATCACCCGCCTGGACGGACAGGTAGGCGATCTGCAGATCGCTCATCGATTCCAGTTCGCCCGTTGCCCGTGCTTGCTGCAATCGCTCGCGCGCAGTTCGGCGCTGACCGATCGCCGCATACAGGCTGGCCTCCTCGTAAGCGGGCAAGCTGCCCAGTGCCAAGGCCTGGGTAAAGTCCTTGCGAGCCCCGGCATCGTCCCCCGATTGCTGACGCAGACGACCACGCTGGGCCAACAGTTGCGCGTCATCGGCATTGAACTTGAGGCCGTCGTTGGCTGCGGTGATGGCTTCGGGGAAGCGTTTCTGCTCACTCAGGGCGCTGACCAACAGACGTCGGTAGGCCGGATTTTCCGGTGCGCGATCAATGGCTACCTTCGCCAGGGCAACTGCCGTCTCGGGGGCCTTGCGGGCCAACGCCGCGTAGGCCTGGGAGGCCATGTCGGTTCCCCCGTCGCGCCGGTTGCCCGGCCAGATATTGCAGACCAGGCCGAAGGCACTTTCCTGACAGTTCAATGCGGGTGCCGGAAAGAGGGCGACAGCGTTCAAGCCGTTGTTTTTCTGCCGCAACGCCATTCGCGCGGCAGTCCGTCGGCGGGCCAGTTCGCCGCTGTCATCGTCGGTCAGTGGCTGCAAATGATCGAGCGCCTGCTGCGGCTCGCCATGGGCCAACGCGGTGTCGGCGGCGAAAAACCGAATGTGGCGGGTTTCCGCTTTCGGCAGGCCATCGACGGCCAGCGCGTGATTCAGGTCAGCCTGGGCTAACCGGGTTTTGCCCTGGCGATCGAGGGCGTAGCTGCGCAAAATCCACGGCGCAGCGTCCCTATCGTCCTGTGCCAATGCTGCAGACGCAGCCTGTTCGGCGCCGCGGTAATCCTTGCCAGCCAGCAGCGCACTGATCAGCAGTTGCTGATTGGCGCTGATCTCGGGCGCCCAGGCGACGGCTTTCCTGGCCTGGTCAACGGCCAAGGTCACATTGCCTTGCTCCAGGGCGTGATACCCCTGTACCGCCAGCGGCGCCGCCAGTTGACGACGAATTACTTCACGCCGCACCAGCAACGTATCGTCGTCCGGGAACATCGCCAGTGCCTGGGTGGTGGCCTGATCCGCTTCTTGCAGATGCTGTTGACGCTGCAAGGACTCGATTAGCAGCAGCCGATAATCCATGCGTTTCGGCGCCTGGGCGACAGCGGTGCGTGCCGCCTGGGCAGCCGCGCCGAAGTCATCGCGATCATAGGCCTTGAACGCCTTTGCCGCGGCGCCGAAGCCCGGGGCTTGGCGCGACTGTGGGTAGCGTTTGGGATGATCCCGCAGATCCTTGTCGCGCTGGGCCAAGGTAATCAGCGTGTTCAAACGGGTGATATCGGCCCGCTGACGCAACGCCTCGCGGGCCTTGGCAATGGCCAGGTCGTAGTCTTTGCGTTCGTAAGCGCTATAGGCCTCGTTGGCCGTGACATAGGCCGGGCCGGTCAACGGCAATGGCAGCGTCTCGGCAGGCGCAACGGCGGGTATCAGGCACAGTCCCGTGGCCATTAGGGTCAGGAAGGGACGGTTCATGCCGGAAGTTCCTCAGGGTAGTGGCTGTGCTGACGGGCCACGGCCTTTTCGATGGTGGAGCGGGGCAACACGCCGCTGTCGACCAGATAGTCGCCGATGCGTCCGTGATGCTGTGGGCGGTACTGCAACATGGCGCGACTGAACACGTCGCGATCCAGTAGCCCCATTTCGATCAGCAGGTCACCCAACAGTGGCGCTCGCGCATCCGGCACCGATTGGCCTTCACGCACGTTCTGTTGACGCAACTGCGCGACGATTTCGCTTTCCCGGGCAATCAGCTGTAGCGGTTCGGTGCCCAGTTCATCGCTGATCTGTTGCAGGCCTTCAGCCGTCAGCGGACTGGCCACCGCGACTTGCGCGCGGCCGTCGGCATTCAAGCCAAGCGGCACTACGCGCCAGCGCAGGGCGAATTCATCGTCCAGGGCCTGGGTGGAATCCTGAGCCATGGCCGCCACATTGAACACGCGCGGCAAGTCGTTCTGAAAGGCAATGGCTTCAGCCAGTGTCTCGTCATCCAGCCAGCCGTTACTGAGCAATATCCGCCCCAATGGCATGTGCCGGGTTTTCTGTTCGGCGAGGGCGCTTTGCAGGTCGGTTTCGTTGATCGCCTGCCACGACAGCAATACGCTGCCCAACTTGCGCGGTGCGAAGGCAACCAGGTCGGTGGACGGGAAGTCGTGCATGGTCTTGTCCCACACCAGCTTGCGGTTCAGCACCTTGCCGACCAGGAACATGCGCCAGGCCCGTGAGGCGGCCATGAAGTTGACAAAGTTGCCCACGACCATCCGCGGAATGGACAGCAAACCATGCTGCCAGCCGTACAGCACGGTGGTGAAATAGCAGCGGTGTGCGATGCGCCAGGCCAGCGCGATACCGTTGGCCAGCAGCAAGTATTTGATCACGCCACTGGTTTCAAACGGGGTCGGGAAGCTCACATCCCACAGGCCACTCTGGCGCAGGATAATCAGGCCCAGCAACTGCAAGAGAATCACATAGGCGATGATGCTGACGAACGCCGTCACTATGCCTTTGCGGTCACGGAACAGCAGGTATCGGTTGGCCAGTGAGCCGCTCCAGCCCATTTGCTCCCAGCCTTGCAGGCCGATGCCCAATGTCCAGCGGGCTTTCTGGCGAAACGCAGTGCGAAAGGTGTCGGGAAAGAATTCACGCACGCACAACGGCATCTTCAGGGTCGATTCGTAAGGCTTGCGAAACCATGATTTGCGTAGCACGCGAAACTGCACCGGGAAGCGTACGAAGATCGCGTTCATGCCGACCTTGGCCAGGCGTGCGCCGACGTCATAGTCCTCGGTGAGGCTGTCCGTGTTGAACGGTTGGTTCTGGGTTTCCCCGGCCAGTACTCGCAGGGCACGATGGGAGAAACAGGTACCGACTCCGGCCGATGGCACCGTGTCGGTCATGCTTTCACGCACCACCAGATCCTTGCCATGCCATTCGGCGAATTCGTCCATGTAAGTGCCGGCCACCCATTCGTACCAGTTGCGCTCCAGCGAAACCACGGGCAACTGGATCATGTCCTTGCGCGGCAGCAAGTAGTTGAACAGGCGCAACTCCAGCGGGTGCAGCACGTCCTCGCTGTCGTGCAACACGACGCCAGCGAAGGTCATGCCGTGGGTTTTTTCGTGCAGGAAGATGGCCTGGATCACCCAGTTCAGGCAGTCGGCCTTGCAGGTTGGCCCGGCATGCGGGACTTCCACGCGATGCAGCTGCTTGTAACGCCGACGCATGCGTTCCACTTCATCGATGGTGCGCTGGTCGTTGATGTAGGTGCCGACGAAGACCACATAGTTCTGGTAATCGAGGGTCGAGACCATGTTTTCGATCATCGGGGCGATGACGTCATATTCCAGCCAGGCCGGGACCATGATTGCCAGAGGCTGTTCATCCCGGGCCATCAACTGTTCGGCGGTCAGCGGCCGGTACCTGCGGTCCGCAGTGAACTTGCGGAACAGGCGGCGAGACCAGTACCACAGGTCAATAAACAGGTCGTCCAGGCTGGAAATCAGGATCAGCACCGCGACCACGATGGTCGCGATCTCCAGGAAGCTGTAGTAGTGGGCCAGCCAATAGGGCCAATAGAGCGACGTCATCGAGGGCTTCCGTTACTGGCGATTGCGACGGGCGTTACGGCCAGCCAGCATCAGGATGAGGACCAACAGGATTCCACCCGGAATCAGCCACAACAGCGACGGCGTGCGCCAGGCGTCCAGGCTCTTGGGTTCGTCGTTGTCGATCAGTTGGCTGCCACTTGGATCCTTGGCATCGAAGGTGGACAGCACGCCGTTATCACCGAGGATGGCCACGTCGCCGCGGGTCAGCAGAATCTGCCTGGCGAAGCGGGGCGCGTCGTTGCCCAGGGCGTGATAGACCAGACCGTGTTGGCCGCCAGCATCCACCACTTGCAGCGAGGCCAGATGATTGAGGGGATGGACGTCCAGCAGCACCTGATCCTTGTGATTGATGCGCAGGCGACCCTGCTCATCGACCTGCACCGACTCTTTGCTGTCCTTGATCGGCAGCTCGAACGCCAGGAAGGCTTTGTCCGGCGTGGCCGAAACCTTGGAGTCGGCGCTGACGCTCAAGTGCGCACGCAACGGTGAAACGCCGGTGGCATCAGCGACCGAAATCACTTGCGGCAAACTGCTCGCCGGTTGCTCAAGGTAGGCCTGCGGCACGAGGATTTGCGCGTCCATGGCAAAGCGCGCAGCCATGCCGGAGAAGTCATCATCCAACGCGGTTTTTTCCAGCACGATGTGGCTGGTCGGCAGCACTGAGACCGGGAAGGCCTGTGGTGTTTCCAGGCAACGGTCGCTGACCGGCTGACGCTGGAAAGAGACGCGCAGCACGTTTTTCGAACCCAGGGCGTACCGCGGGATTCGCGCTTCGATGCGTTGCTTCTCACCGTCGGCCACCAGCTGTTGCGCGCCGATCAGGTAATCGTTGAGAAACAGCGAGGCCACCGGCGCGGTATCCGAGGCGCCAGGGGCGGCAGACACATCGATCACGGCCTTCACCGGCAAACGACCGTCGTAGGCGACGCTACCCAGCGGGAACGAGGTGCTCCAGTCGGATTTGGCCAGCACGTCAATGGCGCCGGCGTTTCCACCCAGGCGCGACAAGGCCACGCGGCCGTCGGCGCTCAAGGGCATTTGTGCTTCGCTGACGGTCAATTGGCGGCTGCGTGCCAATGTGTTCCAGGCTGAACTGAACAAGGCCAGTGCCTTGCCGGTCGCTTGTGGCGCGATCATCAGCACCGGGCGGGTGCCCAGCAATGCGAGGCGCACGTTGTCCGTGCCGGTGGCGGCCAGGCCTGCGTTGATATGCCGCTCACGCCATTGCGTAAAGGCGCGGGCTGCCGTTGCGTCCAGGCCTTGAACCTGGCTCTGCAACGCGTCCAGGGATTGGTTGACGGCATTGAGCAGTTGCGGATCGTTGACGGCCAGATCCGCCTGGACGTTCGGCGTCTGTCCCAACATCAACAGGGCGCCGATTTCTGCCGGGTTCGCCAGAACGTGCGGGCCTTTAACGTTGAGGCTGGCGAAGGCTGGAATCATTTGCAGTTCGGCCGGAATGCGCAGGCCGGTCAGGTCAACGCTGTCCTGCACGGCGGGGAAGGGCAGGATGCGGCTGTGTTTGCCAATCCGCTCCAGTGCCACACCCAGGCGCCAGGCCGCGTCGTAGCTTTCGGCGGACAAGGTGCCCGGCGCGACCATGATCCCCGGCTTGCCGGGCAATGCCGTCCAGGCGGCACCGACGTCCTGCAACTGGCTGGCGTCGTAGCTGTAAGTGAGGCGGGTGTCCGGTTCGATGCGCAACACGTTGCCGATGGCGCGTTCGTCTTCGCACAGCACACGGGACACGATTGACGACCAGGCAACCCCGAGGCGTAACGAGCCGTTTTCTCGCGCTTTCTTATCCACGCCGAGCGTGACGCTGGCGTCGCCCTGGGGTTCGCTGAGCCCTTGCGCGCTCACCGGATAGCCGTCCAGCGACAACAGCAGCGTGTTGCGGCCGCCTTCGCCATTGAGGTAGCTGGCGTCGAAATTCAGGGTGGCATCCGTCAGCGGCACACCCGCCGGTACCGGCAGATACAGTTCGCGCCGGGCATCGGTCGAACCGAGGATGATGGGAGCGTCGATCCCCAGATCGCTCAAGCGGACCTCACGCTCCTGGCGCGTGTCGGCATTGAGCCGGTTGATCGCCTGGGTGAGCGGGCTGTCCGCGGCCAGAGCAAAGGTCGGCATGAGTGCGAGCAGACTCACGCCACAGGCAAGGGCGCTGAGCGCACCCGTATGGATGGCAACGGAAGACTTCATTCAGGTAGATCTCGAGCTGATAAGGGGAGAAGCGGTTCAGGTGAAGGCCGGGTGATATTTTTCGGTAACAGGCACCCCGGACGGGTAGTGCAGGAACTTGGGTAAAAGCCCCCGTGTCACGACGAATTCATCGACCGGGCGACCCATCAGGGCGTCGACGATGCGCGCACTGGCCTTGCCATCGCCATAAGGGTTGGCAGCCTGGGAGCAACGGCGCCACAGCAAGTCGTCATCGAACAATGCATTGACGCCAGCGATGATCGAGTTGGGCGAGGTGCCAACCAGACGCACAGTGCCCGCGGCGACAGCTTCGGGGCGCTCGGTAACGTCACGCATGACCAGCACGGGTTTGCCCAGGGAGGGGGCTTCTTCCTGCACGCCACCGGAGTCGGTGAGGATCACATGCGCACGTTGCATCAGGCGCACGAACGCCAGGTAGTCAAGTGGCTTGATCAGGTGCACGTTGGGCAGGTCGCCCAGGTGCTCGGTAACCGGCCCCATGACATTGGGATTCAAGTGCACCGGATAAACGATCTGGATATCAGCCCGTCGGGCCAAATGGCTCAGCGCCTTGCAGATATCGAGGAAGCCTTCGCCGAAGTTTTCCCGACGATGCCCGGTTACCAGCAGAACCTTGCGGCCGGGTTTCAGGAACAGGAATTGCCGGTCCAGGCTTGCACGCAACTCAGCGTCCCGCTCAATGCGCCGCGCCGTCATTTGCAACGCGTCGATCACCGTATTACCGGTCACGAAGGAACGACCTTGAAGGCGTTCGTCGAGCAGGTTTTTGCGCGATTCGTGAGTCGGCGCAAAGAGCATGTCCGCCCCCATATCGATGCAGCGCCGGTTCATTTCTTCCGGCCATGGGCTGTAGATATCACCGGTTCGCAACCCGGCTTCCACATGACCGACCGGGATCCGACGGTGAAAAGCAGCCATCGCGGCCACCATCGCCGAAGTCGTATCGCCATGCACCAGCACCCGGTCCGGCCGAATCGTTTCCAGAACCGGATCAATCGCCCCGTAAAGCGCCGCCGTCAGCGAGTTGAGCGTCTGATGGGGGGTCATGACATCGAGGGTGAAATCGGCCTTGAGGTCGAACAGATCCAGCACCTGTTTAAGCATGCTTTGATGTTGGCCGGTAACGCATATCTGCGAATGAATGCCAGGTTCTGCAGCAAGGGCCTTGACCAACGGCGCCATCTTGATGGCTTCCGGACGGGTACCGAAGATCGAAAGGATTTTCAGCCTTGAATGAGGGTGAATGATGGTGTCTTCCTTGCGCAGCTTCAGTGCGCAGCACAACAGCAGTTCAAGTTCTATTGAAACTTGGGCCGCAAGCGATAGTTGGAGTTGGGAGAGGCCGAGTGCTCAGTGGGAGTGTTGATATGTACTGAGTGTTTGGATGCAGTAACCGGCCGGGATTATTAGCATCGAATGTACATATCTCAAAGGGGTATATGCGTTTTTTATTTAAGCGAATAAGTTTGAAACTTTTATATGGGTTGCGGGTCTTTTCTAGTTTTTCGATATTTTATGAAAGGTTATCGGGGTTAATAAATTATTGCTTAAGTTTATGTTTTTATAAGTATTTAAAGTTTATTGTCCGTTTGTCTGGAAGTTTGAATTATTCCTTATCTATAAGTGTCGCGGTGAGAGCGGATTGTCAGAGCTATCATGCGCTTGATAGTCACTTAAGTGGCGCCTTTATATTGTCGTTTTCAAAAATAAGTTATTTTTATGATTAAAGTCTTTAAATCAATATTTGCCATTGCCGTTCATATCTGTCTTGCCGACGCATCGCTCATCATTTCGTTGGAACTCCCATAACGCTGCTCCGTCCTCTGCAATGAGGGGGGCTACGGGCGTTTCGTGGCGAACCCGATACCGCTTTTTTCATCTAGAAGGCGAGGGCAGTCATGAATACTTCAGACACCAGAACGGACGGTCAGACCGATCAGCAGGGCACCGGAACACCGGAGCAGGATTTTCAACACTTGAAGGAAAACGTAACAGAGGCGCTTGGCGACGCAAGACAGCAGGCCGATGCGCAGTTTGGGCAATACCGCGACACGGCAGCAGACCAGATCGAGGCGTTGGCGCAGGGAACGAAATCCTTCGTTTCCGAGATTGAAAGCAAAGACACGCTCGGTATGTCCGACTACCTGTCAGACATCGCGGAGTCCATGAGCGGCCTGGCGGGCAACCTGCGTGGGAAGAGCGCCGAACAGCTGTTGCACGACGCGGCCGACCTGGCGCGTAACAACCCGGCACTTTTCATCGCAGGCAGTGTTGCGCTGGGTTTTGGCCTGTCGCGCTTCCTCAAAGCCGGCAGCGCCCCTGCGGCGACATTCCCCGACACCGGCGACCCGGCGGCAGGCCATTCAATGCCGCCACCAGGCGGTTTTGGCGCCCAACGACCCTATGAAACTTCCGTGGCACCACGCACCGATCCAGGCGCCGGTCCGGACACTGGCATCACGCCGCCTTCACCAAATGAACAAGACCGTCCTTCGGACTTCGCAACGACCTCCACACCTGGCTCGACAGCCTTCAAAGGAGAACTGTGATGAACAGAGAAGATTCAGATTTTCCCGGCACAAGACCGGTGTCCGCCACTGAGCATGACGCGTCGGTTGTCGGCTTGTTACGCCAGCTGTCGCGCGAAGTGCCAGCGTTGTTTACCAAGGAACTGGCATTGGCCAAAGCCGAGCTTCAAGCCAGCCTGACGACGCTCAAGGCCGGCATTGCCGCGGTCGCGGGCGGTGCGATTGTGCTGCTGGCAGGCTTCATTATCTTGTTGATGTCTGCCGTCTACGGACTGAGCCTCGTGATGGCGCCCTGGTTGGCTGCGCTGATTGTGGGTGTGGTGGTGATGATCATCGGGTTCGCCATGTTGCAGTCAGGAAAAAAACAATTCGAGCCGTCTCACTTCAAGCCAGATCGCACACTGGACGCTTTGAATAAAGATCAGGAAGCCCTGCGGAGGAAAGTCTCATGAACCGTGAACTTGAACTGGAATCACAAAAAAGCCCGGAAACCATCGAACGTGAAATCGATGCGCAGCGGGCCAGCATCGGCAATATCGTTGATGCGCTGGAAAGCAAATTCACCCCGGGTCAGATATTCGATCAGGCGCTGGGTTTGATGCAGAGCAATGGCACGATGTTCCTGAGCAACCTGGGCACCAGCGTTCGTAACAACCCCGTTCCAGCGGTACTGACGTCAGTCGGGTTGCTGTGGTTGATGATGAGTCAGAATCGTCCACCGACCCCGGTTTATCGAACGGTTCCCGATCAGGACAGGGTTGGCGAGTGGGCCGATGGCCTGGCGGAAGGTATCGACAGTGCGCGCGAGCATTTGCACCACACCACCGATACGCTCAAAGAGGGTTATCAGACGGTCAAAAGCAAAGCCGCCAACCTGACGGATAACCTGGGTGCCGCCACCGAAAACATCAGCCACACCGTGCATGATGTCGGCGACCGGCTGGTGCGCAGCACCCACGTCATGAGCAATCAGTTCAGCCATCTGCTCAAGGAACAACCCTTGGTGGTCGCCGCTGCTGGCATCGCCTTGGGCGCCATGCTGGGGGCGGCTTTGCCGTCGACGGCGACTGAACAGCGGTACCTGGGCAAGACCAGCGCCGGTCTGGCTGACAAGGTCAAGCAACAGGCACGGGAGGGCTTTGAGGCGGTGCGCGACACCGTGACAAAGACCACTGATCATTCGCAGACGGAGGTCAGGCCGGATGGGGAGCGCCGTCCTGCGTCCGATTCACCAGCCGATCTATCACGAGGGTTAGGCACTTCGTAAAAGGTCGAATGAAAGACGGGAGGCCAGAACTGACCTCCCGTTTTTTATCCCTCGTTAAGTCTAAACCTGCGTCCAATCCAGCGCTGCGGACTCGCGCCATTTCACATCCGTGACGCCGTACCGCTCGGCCTGGGGTTTGGATACGACTTTAAGCGGCGGTTTCCCGGGCCTGGGAATAGGCGCCAATCCGGCATCACAACTCGCCCAATGCCAGGCATCCGCATTGCACATTTTCTTGGCCCGGATGATGAAGGACCTCGGCTCTCCATGGAGCTTGTACTCGATGACGAAGAGATCAGTGCGGTTCATAAGACCCCCTCCTTATGCTCATAGACAAAGGAGTGAGTGCGTCAAAAAAAATTCAAAGTGTTTAACAGACCTTCTGAAGCGTGTGAATCAAGTGTTTTTTTCGTCTGGATTTGCGCCTCTTGTCGGCGCCCCTGAACCTGCGTCGAGTCCTGTTGACCCATCAAAAATAGCTCGGGGATTTGCCTTGCCATGAATTCAATGAACAGGCCATTGAGGTTCGGTATTGAAGAGGAATACTTCATCACTGACCTGGATACTCGACGTATGTGCGAGCAGCCCTCCGGCGCGTCGATTGAAGCGGATCGTGCGTTCAGGTTTTACGACTGCTGCGCAGCCGAACGCAGGCTTCGCCAGCTGCTACAGGATTGTGGGGGGGCTTAACTGACCGCGCTGACCTCAACCACCGCTGACTTTCCAGTGTTTGACATCGTCGGCGAAGACCATCTGCTGCATCTCATGGGCGATGCCGTAAGCCAGGGATTCGTGGGCTGCGATGACTTTCTCTTCCGCTGAAAGGCAATGGAAAATATCGAGTTTGGTTTCTGCCTCAGCGGTCTCGAGGTTGAAGATCTGTACATAGCGGGCGAGGTCGTTGTCGAGGCTCGACAGGTATTCGCGCAAGCGTTGATGGTCGACCGATTTTTGACTGAAGTACCAGTTCATGGGATGAATCAGGAAGCGCGCATGCGGCGACGTGATGCGTCGGCTTGCCGCTAAAAACATGATGATGCCCATCGATTCGATGTTGCCCGCATTGATCGCGCACAGCGGCACCGGCAACGACTTCAGAAAGGTATAGAGCGTGAAGCCGAAATTGGTGCTGCCACCACACGTCGACAGGTTCAACAGCAATGACGTGGCACCTTGATCGATGGCTTCAAGACAACAATCCCTGAAGCGCTCGGTCGTTCCCTGGTCGATCTGGCAATGAAAATGGATGATGTGTTCAGTCATCGACTGACCTCCCATGCACGACATTCGCAGGATCCAAAAGCCAATACAGGCTAATAAAAATCTGAACTCTTTTGAAAAATAATCCAATCGCAAGGTGATCGGCGGCGACTGTGCCGCCAGTCGCTCCCGGCAGATTTTCCGGGAACTATATTGCCCATTCCGCCCGTCCCGAGAGGGGCATTTTCGTTCAAACTTTCGATTTTTCATGACCTCGTAATTGAAGGCGAGCACACGCGCTCGTCCTTGAAAATGAGGTGAACAAAAATGGCTAACACTGGAAACAACAACCCCGGAAACTTTGGCAATGACCGGGAAAAAGCCTCGGAAGCCGGCAAGAAAGGCGGCGAGGCATCAAGCGGCAATTTTGCCAACGATCCACACCGGGCTTCTGAGGCTGGCCAAAAAGGTGGCATGGCTTCAGGCGGACAGCAGTCAAAAGATGCTGACCGTATGTCCGGCGGTGGTCAGGGCGCAGGACGCGAAGGCAGCTTTACCGACGACAACGAAGAAATCTCGCAGTCGGGCCAGAAAGGTGGCCAGGCTTCGGGTGGGCGACAATCCTCCGACGCGGATCGGTCGTCCAGTGGCGGACAGGGAAGTGGTCGCGGCGGTAACTTTGCCGACGACAGGGATAAAGCCTCTCAAGCAGGGCGCAAAGGAGGTGAACAAGGCCCTGGTAGCGGACGTAAGTCCTGATGAGGTGTGATTCACATCAAGCCCCGTGTTTTTTCGGGGCTTGATTTTTTCTTGGGTGTACACAGATCTTGCTCATTTGGTTGGTGCGAAAAAACTGATCGCTTCACAATAATTTTTAGCCTTTCACAATGACCGCATTTTAAGCAGTCAGCTCTATAGCGGCGCAGAGCGTGTGGTTATCTCTTTGCCCCCCCCTGTGACATGCACTTGCTCCTCGAAAGTTGAGCGGTTTTGGGTTTCTAATACTTTGTCGGTTGTCGCGGCGTGGCGATCAGGTACAGGCGATATCGATCCACACTTGTCCGTTGGGGTACTGGTAAAGCTCCAGGGTTTCAGCTGTCATTTCGATGCTATAGCCCGGGCGAAGGGGAGGGATGTAGCGGCCGCGTCGGATCACAACGGGGTCAAGGAAGTGCTCGTGCAAGTGGTCGACGTATTCGAGAACACGGTTGTGCAGCGAGGCCGAGACGGCGATGTAGTCGAACAGGGCGATGTTCTGCACGTACTCGCACAAACCGACACCACCGCCATGGGGGCAGACTGGCACATCGAACTTGGCGGCCATCAGCAGCACGATCAATACCTCGTTGAGACCACCCAAGCGCGCCGCGTCCAACTGGCAGAAGTCCAGTGCACCGGCCTGGAACATTTGCTTGAACATCACCCGGTTGTGGCAATGCTCCCCAGTGGCGACGCCAATCGGTGCGATGCGCTGGCGGATGCTGGCATGGCCGAGGATGTCGTCGGGACTGGTCGGCTCTTCGATCCACAGCGGTTCGAAAACCGCCAGGCGGCGCATATTGGCGACCGATTCATCGACGCCCCAGACCTGGTTGGCGTCCATCATCAGGCTGCGTTCCCAGCCGATTTCTTCGCGCAGAACAGTGGCGCGACGGATGTCCTCTTCCAGATTGGCGCCGATTTTCTGCTTGATGTGGGTCCAGCCATCCTCAACCGCTTCGCGGGCCAGTTGGCGCATTTTTTCTTCACTGTAACCGAGCCAGCCAGGCGCGGTGGTGTAGCCAGGGTAGCCTTCGCGCAGCATCTGCGCCTCGCGTTGGGCCTTGCCCGGCGCCTGGCGGCGTAGCAGGGCGATGGCTTCTTCGGGGGTGAGCACATCGGTGACGTAGCTGAAGTCCAGGCAGCGGACCAATTGTTCCGGCGTCATGTCGGCCAACAGCTTCCACACGGGCTTGCCTTCGCGTTTGGCCCATAGGTCCCAGACCGCGTTAACGATGGCCGCGGTGGCCAGGTGGATCACGCCTTTTTCCGGGCCCAGCCAGCGCAGTTGACTGTCGCCCACGGTGATGTTGTGCCAGAAGGCCCCCATGTCGGCAACGATCTCTTCCAGGGTCAGGCCGACCACCATCGGTGCCAGGGATTGCACGGCCGCCACACAGATCTCGTTGCCACGGCCAATGGTGAACGTCAGGCCGTGACCCTCAAGGTCGGCAGGGGCGTCGGTGTGCAGCACGACGTAGGCCGCGGAGTAATCCGGCGCGCTATTCATCGCATCGGATCCGTCCAGCGACAGGGAAGTGGGGAAACGGATGTCGCGAACGCTCAGTTGGGTGATTCGAATGCTCATGGTGTGCTCTTGTGCTCTATGACCAGTTGGAGACTCGACTGTAGGTCGCCAAGTGATATGTGCATAATCACGGTTTCGTAAGTAGGGATACCGGATTCGATATGTCAGCTGGTCCAGAAACCACTACGACCACACCGCGTAACCTCGGCGCCCTGAAAATCTCCAGCCGGCAGATCACCTTGCTCAATGCGCTCGGTGAGTTCGGCAACCTGCGGCGGGCAGCCACCGCGATGCACACCACGCAACCGGCCGCCAGTTTGCTGTTGCAGCAACTGGAAGAGCGCCTCGGCGTGCGCCTGTTCGAACGCATGCCCCGCGGCATGCAGCCGACCCTTTATGGCGAGGTGATGATCCGTTACGCCCAAGGTGCGCTGCATGAGTTCGAGCAGGCCCAGGCGCAGATCTCTGAACTGGAGCGCGGGGCCATGGGACGGGTGCGCGTCGGCAGCGTGATGGGGCCGGTGCCCCGGCTGCTGACCAAAGCGGTGCTGGCGTACAAGCGCGATCACCCGAAGGTGCGGATTTCCATTGAGGTGGGCACTAGTGACACCTTGCTGCCGGCCTTGCTGCGCGGTGATTTCGATGTGGTGCTGGGGCGCCTGCCGGACCAGAGCGACAGTCAGGACCTGGATATCGAACTGTTCGACAACGGCGAGCAGATGCGCGTGATCGCCCGGGCTGGTCACCCATTGGCGGGTGCCTCGCCATTGCAGTTGTCCGACTTGATTACATTGACCTGGATCCTTCACCCCATCGGCAGCCCCATGCGCCGCCGGGTGGAAACGGCCCTGCAGGCCGGCGGTATGGTGCAGTCGCTGGACATTATTGAGACCGCTTCGATCCTGGCAACCACGGCGATGCTTGAGGCTTCGGACATGATCGCGGTGGTGCCCAATGACGTGGCCGAGCATTATGCGCGCTATGGCATGGTCGCTATCTTGCCGGTCGAGTTGCCGATCTCCATGGTCAATATTGGCCTGCTGACCTTGCGTTCCCGGCCAAGGTCGGTGGCGTTGAATACGCTGCTGCAGTATTTGCGGGAGCAATAGCTTTGGCTTTACAGACATCCCGCAACACCTGACAGACGCTGCACACCACCTTCAGGAGGCACTGACCCGATGCCGTCGGACATTACCCATTCCAGTTTTTGCAACTGGGTGCGCTTCAAGCACCTGGTGCTGATCGACACTCTGGCACGCACGCGCAACATGCACGCCACCGCCATACGGATGAACCTCAGCCAGCCAGCCTTGAGCAAAATGCTGCGTGACCTGGAGGAGCAGTTCGGCTTTGCCCTGTTCCAGCGCCTGCCACGTAGCATGCCACCAACGGAGCTGGGCGAGCACGTGGTGCGCTACGCCCAAGGTGCACTGGCCGATTCACACAAGTTTGTCGACCAGGTCAACCGGCTGCGCAAAGGCGGCCATGGTTTTCTCAAGGTGGGCGGGATTTTTGCGGCAACCTCGATGGTACTGCCCCAGGCCATCGCCGCTATCAAGGCGCGCAGCCCTTTGCTGTCGATCGAAGTGGTGGAGCAGTCCAGCGATCACCTGCTCACCATGCTTGAGCAAAACAAGCTCGACCTGATGATCGGCCGCTTCACCGAAGAGCGTTACAGCCAGGTCTTTGACTTCCACCCATTGGAGCCTGAGCCCTTCAGCCTGGTGGTCAACAGCCGTCATCCGCTTAACGAACTGGACTCTACACCGCTTGAAGCGCTGGGCCAGTGGCCGTGGGTGCTGTATCCGGTCGGTACGCCCATTCGCGATCGCCTGGAGTTGGCGTTCAAGGCCGCTGGCCTCGCATCGCCGGCAGACAGCGTCGATACCATCTCCATGCAGATGTTCCTGCAACTGCTGCAATCGGGGCCCATGATCGCCATGCTGCCCAGATCCATGGTGGCAGCGCAGCTGGATAGCGGCCAGCTCAAAGAGCTGCAGACCCCGCTACGCCTGGCGCCATTGGAGTACGGCATCATCACCCGCAAAGACGAGCCACTGACAGGGTCGGCCCGTGAGTTCGCCGACATCCTGCTCGATTTCGCACTCCAGCGACGGGAGGAGGAGACGGCGATTGATTGATTAACACGGTTGAATAAGACGAATCGATAACGCCAGGTTATCGATTGATCGGATCATCTCATTGGGAATGTTCAGGCAGGGTCCATACAGTTATCGCAGATTCGCCCTTCGCAGAAAGGGCGACGCCATAACAAGAAGACTGCCGTACTGCCCTGAGAGGTCCCATGCAACTGATTGCCAGAACCCGGACCAGCGACGCTGCCGTGATCCGCCTCAACCCCCTGGATAATGTTCTGATTGCACGGCAGGCCCTGCCTGAAGGCCTGAGCCTGGAAGCCGAAGCGATCACTGTGCGCCAGCTGATTCCCTCCGGGCACAAAGTCGCTACCCAGCGTGTGGAGCAGGGCCAGCCGCTGCGCCGTTATGGGCAAATTATCGGTTTTGCTTCACAGCTCATCGAAGCCGGCGACCACGTGCATGTGCATAACGTGGAGATGGGCGAATTTGCCCGTGACTACGCCTTCGGCGTCGATGCCCACGCCACGCCAAGCACTGAAGCCGTCTTTCAGGGCATCGTGCGTGCCGATGGCCGCGTCGCGACCCGCAACTATGTGGGTATCCTCACTTCGGTCAATTGTTCCGCGACCGTGGCCCGGGCCGTGGCCGATTACTTTCGCCGGGATATCCACCCCGAGGCATTGGCCGCCTTCCCGAACATCGACGGCGTGGTGGCGCTGACGCATGGCGCCGGTTGCGCAGTGGACCCCAACGGCGAGGCCTTGGGGTTATTGCGTCGCACGCTCGGTGGCTACGCCGTCCACCCTAACTTTGCTGCGGTGCTGATCATCGGCCTGGGCTGTGAAACCAACCAGATCGAGAGCCTGCTTGAGACTCAAGGTCTCAAGGCCAGTGACCAGTTACGTGCCTTCACCATACAAGGCGCAGGCGGTACGTCGAAAACCATCGCCAGTGGCATCGAGCAGGTCAAGGCATTGCTGTCAACGGCTAACCAGGTGCAGCGTGAGCCGGTCAGCGCTCGCCATCTGATCGTCGGCCTGCAATGCGGTGGCTCGGACGGTTATTCGGGCATCACCGCAAACCCGGCGCTCGGTAATGCCATTGACCGTCTGGTGGCGGCGGGCGGTACCGCGATTCTCTCGGAAACCCCGGAGATCTATGGCGCCGAGCATCTGCTGACGCGCCGCGCCGTGAGCCGCGAGGTGGGGGAAAAACTCATCGCGCGCATCCACTGGTGGGAAGACTACTGCCAGCGCATGAACGCCGAACTGAACAACAACCCCTCGGCTGGCAACAAGGCCGGTGGCCTGACCACCATCCTGGAGAAATCCCTGGGGGCGGTGGCCAAAGCCGGCTCCAGCAACCTGGTGGATGTGTACCTGTACGCCGAAGCGGTCCGGGCCAAGGGGTTGGTGTTTATGGACACCCCAGGCTACGACCCGGTCTCGGCCACGGGGCAAGTCGCCGGCGGCGCCAACCTGATCGCCTTCACCACCGGCCGGGGCTCAGCCTACGGCTGCGCGCCGACACCTTCGATCAAGCTGGCGACCAACAACCGGGTGTTCGAGCATCAGGAAGAAGACATGGACGTGAACTGCGGCGGCATCGCCGACGGCTCCACCAGCATTGAAGAGTGCGGCGCCTACATTTTCGAACAGATGCTGCGCATCGCTTCCGGCGAGCGCAGCAAGAGCGAACAACATGGTTATGGGCAGAACGAGTTCGTGCCCTGGCAGATCGGTGCCGTGACCTGATTGACAGCCCTGCAACTTTCACGAGGCGAAAAGTACATGCAAGTTTCCGGATACAACTTTATTGCCGGCCAGCGCAGCGCGCTGGGCGACACCCTGGTCTACAGCGTCGACGCCCACACTGGCGAACGACTGCCAGGCGCTTTCCATCAGGCAACCCTTGCGGAGGTCGATACGGCGGTGGGAGCTGCGAGCGCGGCATTTGCGCTGTTTCGCAACCTGCCGGCGGTACGCCGGGCGGAATTTCTTGAAGCCATCGCCGACGAGCTCGACGGCTTGGGCGAGGATTTCATTGCATTGACTTGCCAGGAAACGGCGCTGCCGAGCGCCCGCATCCAGGGTGAGCGCGGTCGTACTAGTGGCCAGATGCGCTTGTTTGCCCAGGTGCTGCGCCGTGGCGACTTCTATGGTGCACGCATCGACCAGGCTCTGCCTGCACGCACGCCCTTGCCACGCACTGACTTGCGTCAGTACCGCATCGGTGTAGGCCCGGTGGCGGTGTTTGGTGCCAGCAACTTCCCTCTGGCGTTCTCCACGGCCGGTGGTGATACCGCCGCGGCCCTGGCCGCTGGTTGTCCTGTGGTGTTCAAGGCCCATAGCGGTCACATGGCGACAGCCGAGCGGGTGGCCGAAGCGCTGATCCGCGCCGCCGAGCGCACCGACATGCCGGCCGGCGTGTTCAACATGATCTTCGGTGCTGGCGTCGGCGAAGCGCTGGTCAAGCATCCTGGCATCCAGGCGGTCGGCTTTACCGGCTCGCTGAAGGGCGGCCGTGCCCTGTGCGACATGGCTGCCGCTCGGGCGCAACCGATCCCGGTGTTTGCCGAGATGTCGAGCATCAACCCGGTGCTGATCTTGCCGCAGGCCCTGGTCAATCGAGGCGCGCAGATGGCAAAGGAACTGACTGCCTCGGTGGTGCAGGGGTGTGGCCAGTTCTGCACGAATCCTGGCCTGGTGTTGGGTATTCGCTCACCGGCGTTCAGTACTTTTATTGAGCGCTTGACCGGACACATGGCCGAGCAGGCGCCACAGACCATGCTCAATGTCGGCACCTTGAACAGTTACGGCAAAGGCTTGCAGGCCTTGCTTGCTCACCCGCGCATCAAACACTTGAGCGGCTTGACGCAAACAGGCAACCAGGCGCAGCCGCAGCTGTTCGAGGCCGATATCAGCCTGTTGCTGGAACAGGATGAGCTGCTGCAGGAAGAGGTCTTCGGCCCTTGCACAGTGGTCGTCCAGGTAGCGGACGAGGCTGAATTGTTACGCGCTGTCGACGCCTTGCGTGGTCAGCTCACCGCCACGCTGCTGGCCGACAACGATGACCTGGCCGCATTTGGTCAACTGTTCGGCGCCTTGGAAGTGAAGGTCGGTCGGGTGCTGCTCAACGGCTACCCGACCGGTGTCGAGGTGTGCGACGCCATGGTCCATGGCGGCCCGTACCCGGCGACTTCTGATTCACGCGGCACCTCGGTCGGGACGCTGGCGATCGATCGCTTCCTGCGTCCGGTGTGCTACCAGAACGTGCCCGATGCGTTGCTGCCCGATGTTTTGAAGAACGCCAACCCACTGGGCATACAGCGTCTGGTCGATGGCAAGCACAGCACAGCGGCCTTGGGTTGATCTCGGAGTAGCAAGCATGACTGAAGCCAAACGCTACGACGCGCAAACGCTTACCACGTTCGTCGAGCAACTTTTCGAAACGGCAGGGGCTGATGCCGAAGTTGCCCAGGTGGTGACCCGGGTACTGCTCGAAGGTGAACTGCTGGGCCATCGCACCCACGGCCTCAATCTGGTGAGCCGCTATATCGGCGGCATGCTGACAGGGCAGGTCAAGGCCAGTACCCAGTTGCTTGAGCATGTCTCGGACAGCGGCATTTCGGCTCTGTTCGATGGCCACTATGTGCTGGGCCCTTATTGTGTCAGCCGCGCCCTGGACTGCGCGGCCAAAGGCGCCACGGCGCAGGGCATAGGTATCGCCGTAGTGCGTCGTGCCTCGCACATCGGTTGCCTGGCGGCTTACCTGAAGCCTTTCACTGACCGTGGCCTGGTGGCGATGGTGTATTCCTCGGATCCGTCAGTGGGACTGGTGTGCGCCCATGGCGGGATCGACCCGATCTACACACCCAACCCGATTGCCGCCGGTATCCCGACCCGGGGTGAGCCGATTTTGCTGGATGTAAGCATGTCCACCGTCACCCTGGGCCTGATCGGCCAGTGCCGCGATACCGGCAGCACACTGCCGCACCCGGTGTTGATGAGCAATGAGGGCCGCCTGAGCGACAACCCGGCCGACTTCTTCACCACCCCGCCGGGCAGCATCCTGCCCCTGGGTGGTCAGGCCTTTGGCCACAAAGGTTTTGCTCTGGCGATTCTGGTCGAGGCCCTGACCTCGGGGTTGGCCGGCCACGGGCGCAAGGACGTTCCCGATCAATGGGGGGCTTCGGCAACAGCCGTGGTGATTGACCCGCGTTTCTTCGGCGGGCTGGATGCTTTCACCGACGAAAGTTCGTTCCTGAGCAAATTGATCCTGGCCAGCCGCCCGGTAGACCCGGAGCGCCCGGTGCGCTTGCCTGGACAGGCCGGCCTGAAGCTGCGCGAGCAATCCCTGCGCGAAGGCGTGAACCTGTCACAGAAGGTGGTCGATGACCTCAACCAGACCGCCGTGCAGTTGCAACTGCCAGCGCTTTTTCAATGACTGACAACGACAACAAGAGTGCAGAGATGACAAACGAATCAAGAGCACAAGCACCGCTGCAGTTAAGCAACAACGCCACCGTATTCAATACCGGCAGTTGGGTCGGACGTGTCTGGTTACCCGGCCAGGGGCCAGCAGTGGTTCTGGTCAAGGACAGCGCCGTGCACGATATCAGTGACCATGTGGCGACCGTCTCGGCCTTGCTTGAAGTGGCTGACCCCGTGGCGTATTTGCGTGCATTACCCTTGACCCCGGCTCTGATCGAGTTGCCCGCATTGCTGGACAATAGTGACCCGACCCTGCGCGACGAAAACTTGCCGTGGCTGCTGGCGCCGATCGACCTGCAAGCGGTCAAGGCCGCTGGCGTGACCTTCGCCGCCAGCCTGTTGGAACGTGTGGTCGAAGAACAGGCCAAGGGTGATCCGGCCAAGGCCGACGCGATCCGCGACGCGCTGGCCAGCCGCATTGGCGCTGACCTTTCGCAAATCGTCCCTGGCTCGGCCCAGGCCGAAGCCTTGCGTAAGGTCCTGGTGGAGCAGGGCCTGTGGTCCCAGTATCTGGAAGTGGGCATCGGTCCGGACGCCGAAGTCTTCACCAAGGCCCAGCCGATGTCGGCGGTCGGTCACGGTGCCGACATCGGGATTCACCCCAAGTCGAGCTGGAACAACCCGGAGCCGGAAGTGGTGCTGGCGGTGTCGAGCAACGGTATCGTGCGTGGCGCAATGCTCGGCAACGACGTCAACCTGCGCGACTTCGAAGGGCGCAGCGCCTTGCTATTGGGCAAGGCCAAGGACAACAACGCATCCACCTCCCTGGGACCTTTGCTGCGTCTGTTCGACGAGACTTTCAACATGGATGACGTGCGTAACGCGCAAGTGGATTTGCGCGTCGAAGGCCAGGACGGATTCATCCTTGAAGGCCACAGTTCGATGCGCCAGATCAGCCGCGACCCGCTCGACCTGGTCCAGCAGACCCTTAACGAAAACCACCAATATCCCGATGGCCTGGTGCTGTTTCTCGGTACCCTGTTCGCCCCCAAGCAGGACCGCGACCAGCCGGGCAACGGTTTCACCCACAAGCTGGGCGATATGGTGGCCATCAGCAACGCGCAACTGGGCACCCTGAGCAACCGCGTGACCACCAGCGACCAGGCGCCGCAGTGGAATTTCGGCCTGCGCTCACTGATCGAGAGCCTGAGTCGACGTGGCCTGCTTGAGGCGGCTGTGACGGCGCGTCAGCCCTGATTCTTTTCGTCATACCCCAAGGATGAGTGTGTCACCGCTTGAAGGATCACCGGGCATTGAAACCGCTGCAATAAAAATAATAAAGGCCATCAGATGAACACACTGAAGAAGTATCAAAGCATCACCGTTGTTTTCCTGTTGTTGATTGGCATCGTCAACTACCTGGACCGTAGTGCGCTGTCGATCGCCAATACCTCGATCCAGAAGGACATGATGATCAGCCCCTCGCAGATGGGCATTCTGTTGTCGGCCTTCTCCATCGCCTACGCTTTTGCGCAGTTGCCGATGGGCATGATCATCGACCGCCTGGGCAGCAAGATCGCTCTTGGCGCATCGTTGTTGGCCTGGTCGGTGGCTCAATCGACGTTTGGCATGGTCAACAGCTTCGCCGGTTTCATGGGCCTGCGCGTGCTGTTGGGGATTGGCGAGGCACCGATGTTCCCTTCGGCGGCCAAGGCCCTGTCCGAATGGTTCGATGCCAACGAGCGTGGTACGCCGACCGGGATCGTCTGGTCGTCGACCTGCCTGGGCCCATGCCTGGCGCCGCCCTTGCTGACGCTTTTCATGGTCAACTTTGGCTGGCGCGGGATGTTTATCATCACTGGCGCAATCGGTATCGTCTTGGCCGTGTGCTGGCTTACCTTCTACAAAAGCAAGGCGCAGTACCTGGCCGAGCTCGCGGCTGAAGGCAAACCGTTGCCGACCGAGAAGAAGCCTCAAGTGCAAGCGGCCACCGCACCGAAGGTCTCTTACTTCGCCGGCTGGCTCGACCTGTTCAAACACCGCAGCACCTGGGGTGCCGTCCTGGGCTTCATGGGCGTGATCTACATGCTCTGGCTGCACCTGACCTGGCTGCCGGGCTACTTTGAGCGCGAGCATGGCATGAACCTGTACAAGACCGCGTGGTTGGTGTCGCTGGCCTATGGCTTCGGCGCGGTGGGTACTATCGTCGCCGGGCGCTTCTGCGACAGGCTGGTGCGCCGTGGCATGAGCATCCTGGCCAGCCGCAAGTTCGGCGTGATCACTGGCCTGGTACTGGCTGCACTGTTTACCGTGCCGCTGTCGTTTGTCACCGGCCTTACCGGTTGCATCATCCTGCTCTGCCTGGCGCTGTTCAGCATCAACATGGCCAGTGCCACGGCCTGGATGATCGTCAACACCATCGTCGACAGCCGTCGGGTGGCCTCGTTCGGTTCCATCCAGAACTTCGGCGGCTACATCGCCGGTTCCGTCGCGCCGATTGTCACCGGCTTCAGCATCCAGTACTCGGGGTCGTTCAATACCGCGTTCATGATCAGTGCGGTGGTGGCGCTGTGTTCGGCCCTGGCGTATTACCTGTTGCTCAACGCGCCGATCAGCGATGCCGAGCCTGCACCTGAGCACATCGTTGGTTTGACCGAGTAAGGGCCTTAAGTGATCGGCGGCCGGCGGCACTCGCCCAGGGAGGCGAACGGCCGAGTTGGTTCAACGTAACCGTTGAGGCGGTCGAGCAGCGGGATCTAACGGCCCATCGAATGGACTGGAGGAGGGCGATGAAGCAATCGTCGCCCGTCCCTTGTCGCACTGTGAATACGTAGTGGCCACGATACGGCGCTCCACATCTTGCGGCTTGCCGGCGCCTTTTTGCCTTTTTCTCCGTGGTTGACCCCTCCTTGTGATTACCAACCGTTCCTTAGGGGCTGCCGGGCAGCGGGTGAGTTTAAAGGAGCACGCGCGACGCTTCGCGCCAGTTGGCGCTCTTGATGGGTTGAAATCCAGAATTGAGTCTGCCTAGGCAAGAAAGAACCCCTTGGAATTCAACGGGACGGACGCCAGTTGCGAGTCTCGTTTCCCGCTCCAGATTTCTTAAAGAAAAGCCACTTAATGAGTAGCGTTTTTTATACGTGACCTTTATGCCGCGTTGAAAAAGAGAAGCTTCGGTGTCCGAAAGTATGTAGTACAGAGTCGATATCACGATGCTCTGTTATCGATTAACACTCTCGAAATAGAGCTCCCGATAACCCCGGACAAACACCGAAAGGCCTGTTAGCAGAAATGGTCCGGTTACTGCGCCATGCCTCACATACCCCCTCAAAAAAACTAGCTAACGAGCAACAGAATATAAAAATGAACTATACCCAATAGGGCAATCGCTCCTGACTCCGGGACCTGATGCCATTTAAAGATGGTCGTCCCAGGAACTTCAACGTCAAACAGACCGAGAGATTCTGGTTATGAACGCTTTGAAAATCGCTGCCAGCGATGCAGTTCGAAATTGCTTTCGTACGACCCGTGAAATCGTCCCGTTCGACCAGACCGACCTTACCGATGTCGCGGTCGCCGTTCTTTCGGTAGATGATTTGGCAGCAGGGGCGCTGGACTCCATCAAGCGAACAGGCTTCGATATCCCGATCTTCCTCGTGGCATCCCAGGGACGCAGCAATCGCTCCCTGGAGGTCTATAAACAGCTGCAGGATGTCATTTTGCAGGTCAATGGCGTCTTCGATTCGTCCAGCAACAATGCCGAGTACTACGGCAATCAACTGGAGACCGCAGCCAAAGCCTACGAAGAAACCCTGCTGCCACCGTTCTTCGACGCACTCAAGCACTACACCGAATCGGCCAACGCGACCTTTGCCTGCCCGGGCCACCAGGGCGGCCAGTTCTTTCGCAAACACCCGGCGGGCCGGCAGTTCTTCGACTTCTTTGGCGAGACCCTGTTTCGCGCCGACATGTGCAACGCCGACGTCAAACTCGGTGATCTGCTGATCCACGAAGGCCCGGCGCTGCTGGCGCAAAAACACGCCGCGAAAGTGTTCAACGCCGACAAGACGTACTTCGTGCTCAACGGCACCTCGGCGTCGAACAAGGTGGTGACCAACGCCCTGTTGACCCCGGGCGATCTGGTGCTGTTCGACCGCAACAATCACAAATCCAATCACCAGGGCGCGCTGCTGCAGGCCGGCGCCACACCGGTCTACCTGGAAACCGCGCGCAATCCCTACGGTTTTATCGGCGGCATTGACGCCCATTGTTTCGAAGAAGACTACCTGCGCCAATTGATTACCGAAGTCGCACCGGACAAAGCTCAACTTCCACGACCCTTTCGCCTGGCGATCATTCAACTGGGTACCTATGACGGTACGATCTACAACGCCCGGCAGGTGGTCGAGCGCATCGGCAAACTGTGCGACTACATCCTGTTCGATTCGGCGTGGGTCGGTTACGAACAGTTCATCCCGATGATGAAGGACTGCTCGCCCATGTTGCTCGATCTGGACGAGAACGACCCCGGGATCTTCGTCACGCAATCGGTGCATAAACAGCAGGCCGGTTTTTCCCAGGCTTCGCAAATTCACAAGAAGGACCGACACATCAAGGGCCAGCCGCGTTATTGCAATCACGCACGGCTGAACAACGCTTTCATGGCCCAGGCATCCACCAGCCCGTTTTACCCCTTGTTCGCCTCGCTGGATGTGAATGCGCGTATTCACGCAGGCCGTAGCGGCTTGCGCCTGTGGGACGACTGCGTGAAGTTCGGCATCAATGCCCGCAAGCTGATCCTGGAAGCCTGCACCCTGGTCCGCCCCTTCGTGCCGGATTCAATCGACGGGCGCCCCTGGCAGGACCATCCGACCGACGCCATCGCCAGCGACGTCCGTTTCTTTGAGTTCCATCCGAAGGATCGTTGGCATGCCTTCCCGGGCTATGCCGAGAAGCAGTACTTCATCGACCCGTGCAAGTTGCTGTTCACCACGCCGGGCATCGATCCAGTGGATGGCAGCTATACCGATTTCGGTATTCATGCCGGCATCCTGGCCAACTTCTTGCGCCAGAACGGCATCGTTCCGGAAAAGTGTGACCTCAACTCCATCCTGTTCCTGCTCACGCCGGCCGAAGACTGGGCAAAGATGAGCCATCTGGCGGCACAGATCGCGCGTTTCGAACGCTTCGTACATGACGACGCGCCCATGAGCCAGGTGCTGCCGGCCATCTACAACCAGCACGAGGAGCGTTATCGCAACTACACCATTCGCCAACTCTGCCAGGAAATGCACGACCTCTATCGCCACCACAACGTGCAGCAGTTGCAGAAGGAAATGTTCCGCAAGGAACACTTCCCGAAAAAGGCCATGAATCCACAGCAGGCGCAAATCGAGTACATCCGCGGCAATGTCGAGCTTGTGCCCCTGGCTGACGCCGATGGTCGCATTGCGGCCGAAGGTGCGCTTCCTTATCCACCCGGCGTGCTCTGCGTGGTGCCCGGGGAAATATGGGGCGGCGCGGTGCTCAAGTACTTCCTGGCACTGGAGGAGGGCATTAACCGCTTGCCTGGCTTCACACCGGAGTTGCAGGGCGTGTACCTGAAACAGGACGGCGGTCGTACCCGCGCCTATGGGTACGTGCTCAAGGTCTGATGTTGCATTTTCAACATTGCTCAAGGAGATACGCATGAGTCACTCGCTTACCCGCTTGCCAGTCGATTTGGCACAGCGCTTCCCGGTGCTGATCGTGGCCAACATCCAGGAACATGACGACAGCATCATTCTGCGCAGTGCTCAGGCGATTGCTGCCGTCTTGCGTGAGCATGAGATGGAGGTGGAACTGGTCGGGTCGCTGGAGGAGGCAGACATCGCCGTCAGTGCCAACTCCGCCTACTGCTGCGCGATCATTGGCTGGGGCCTTTGCGAAAACAATCAGGACCAGGCGCTGAAGTTGATTCAGCTGATCCGTCGCCGCACGGCACAGTTGCCGATCATGCTCGGCATGAGCCAGGCACATCAGAGCCAGGTGCCGCTGGCTTTCGTGGAGAACATCGACGGCTTTATCTGGCTGCCCGAAGACAGTCCGGAGTTCATCGCTGGACGCGTCGAAGCCGCCGCCCGGCGTTACCTCGACAGTATTCTCCCGCCGTTTTTCGGCGCACTGGTGAACTTCGCCGGCACCCATGAATATTCCTGGCATACCCCGGGGCACACCGGTGGTACCGCCTTCATGAAAACTGCGGTGGGCCGTACTTTTCTCGACTTCTACGGTGAGCAGATGCTTCGCTCGGACCTGAGTGTTTCGGTCGGCGAACTGGGCTCGCTCAATGACCATTCCGGCCCGATTAATGAAGCGGAAAAATATGCGGCACGGGTGTTTGGCGCTGACTTCACCTTCTTTTCCGTGGGCGGCAGCTCCGCGAGCAACGAGATTGTCCTGCATTCGGCAGTGACCGATGGTGACCCTGTTCTGGTCGATCGCAACTGTCACAAGTCGTTGAACTATGCCTTGAACATGTCCGGCGCGGTGCCGCTGTACTTGCGGCCACGGCGCAATGCGCGTGGCTTGATCGGACCGGTGCCGCTTAGCGAGCTGACGCCTGCGGCCGTCGCACAGAAACTCGCTGACAGCCCACTGGCAACCGACAAGACTGCCAGGCCGGTGCTGGCGGTGCTGACCAACTCGACCTACGACGGTCTCTGCTACAACGTGCAGACCACCACCCGCGAACTGAGCCAGAGCGTCGACCGCATTCACTATGACGAAGCGTGGTATGCCTATGCCCGTTTCAATCCCTTGTACGAGGGGCGCTATGGCATGCATCGCGGCGAACGGCATGCCGACGACGCCACGGTGACCGTCACCCACTCCACCCACAAGTTGTTGGCGGCGCTGTCCCAGGCCTCGATGATCCATATCCGCTCGGGCAAGGTGCCGGTCAAGCCGGCGCTGTTCAACGAAGCCTTCATGATGCACACCTCGACATCACCGCAATACAGCATCATCGCGTCGACCGATGTCTCGGCGAAAATGATGAACGATGCCGGTGGTTACCTGACCGATGAATCCATTGACGAAGCCATTGCCTTTCGCCAAGCCATGGCGCGTCTGAACAACGAAATACAGCAACGCAACGCCAAGGACTGGTGGTTCGGCGTGTGGCAACCGGACCAGATCGACGGCGTGCCGTTTGCTGACGTCGACCCGCAGGTGTTGCACCACGGCGACGCCTGGGTGCTCAGGCCTACGGCAACCTGGCACGGTTTCGGCGACCTGGGCAGCGATTACTGCATGCTCGACCCGATCAAGGTCACCGTGCTCACGCCAGGGCAAACCCTTGAAGGGCAGATGGAGGACAGCGGCATCCCGGCTCCGCTGGTGTCGTCCTTCCTTTCCAGTCGCGGCATCGTGGTCGAGAAAACCGAACCCTACTCAATCCTGCTGCTGTTCAGCCTGGGGGTGACCAAGGGCAAATGGGGTTCGCTGGTGGCTGGGCTGATGGAGTTCAAGAAGCACTACGATGGCAACTCGCCCCTCGAACAGGTGATGCCTGACCTGGTCGACAGCCATGGTGAGCGTTACAGCGGCCTGGGCCTCAAGGACCTGGCCGAAGAGATGCACCAGGACATGCTGGCCACGAAAATGCTGCACAACATGGATGCCGCCTACACCTTGCTGCCCGACCCGGTGTCCTCGCCAAGGGCGACTTTTGCCTGCCTGGTCAAAGGTGAAATCGAGCAGATTGCCGTACGCGATATGGTCGATCGCACCGTTGCCGTGCAGATCGTTCCTTATCCGCCAGGCATTCCGCTGATGATGCCTGGTGAAAAAGCAGGCAATGACAAAAAAGCGATCGTCGACTATTTGCTGGCGATGGAGACTTTCGACGGCCGGTTTCCCGGTTTTGAACATGACAACCATGGCGTCGAGATCGAACGCGACAGCCAGGGGCGCCCGACCTACAAGGTTTACGTAGTCAAGCAGTAAGCAGTAGCCCCTGTCCGGTCGCGTGCTGCACGTTGCCGAACCCAGGTTCAAAACTTCGCACAAGGCAAGGAGTTTGCGATGGCTGATTCAAGCAAAAAAATGGGCCTGATGGGGCTCACGACGCTGGTAACAGTCAACATGATGGGCTCGGGAATCATCATGTTGCCCACTAATATGGCTCAGTTGGGGGCCGTGTCGCTGCTGTCATGGATTTTCACCGCAATCGGTTCGATGGCCATCGCCTACTGTTTTTCCCAGTGCGGCGTCTTTTGTTCGCGTTCAGGCGGCTTGTCCGCCTACACCGAGGAAGCCCATTCAAAGTCCGGTTTTTTCCTGTGTTCGTACCTGTACTTCCTGTCCCTGGCCATCGCCAACGTGGCCGTGGCCATCTCGGCAGTGGGCTACATGACGGCCTTCGTGCCCTGGCTCGGCACGGGTGCCATTCCGTTATGCGTCGGCACGATCGGGCTGATCTGGCTGACCACCTTCGCCAACTTCGGTGGCCCTGGCATTACCGGCAAGATTGGCGCTTTCACGGTGTGGGGCGTGATCATTCCGGTAGCCGGTCTGAGCATCATCGGCTGGTTCTGGTTCAAGCCGGATGTGCTGGCCGCCGCCTGGAACCCCAACAACCTGGCGATTTCCGAAGCCGTCAGCAAAGCCATACCCCTGACCCTGTGGGCATTCCTGGGCATGGAATCCGCAGCCCAGGCCACCGATGCCGTGGAAGACCCCAAGCGCAACGTACCGCTGGCCTGTCTGTTCGGCACCCTCGGAGCCGCGGTGGTTTATGTGCTGTCGACCACCGTCATCCAGGGCATCATTCCCAACGATGAACTGGCCAAGTCCTCGGCACCTTTCGCGCTGGTCTACGCCACGATGTTCAGCCCGATGGTGGGTAATATCGTCATGGCCCTGGCCGTCATGGCCTGTGTCGGCTCGCTGCTGGGCTGGCAATTTACCCTGGCGCAAACGGCCAAGATGACGGCTGACCAGAATCTGTTTCTCAAGCTGTTCAGCAAGGTCAATTCCATGAATGCGCCTGTCGTTGGCATGATCGTTTGCGGGGTGCTGCAGACCCTCATGGCTCTGTCGACCATCTCGCCCGATGCCGCCGCCCAGTTCAGCAAGCTGGTCAGCCTGGCAGCGGTCACCAACCTGATCCCCTATATCACCGCGCTGACGGGCCTGCTGGTGATCATGCACAAGGCAGGCGTCTCATCAGCAGTTCACACGCGTAACGTGGTGGTTTTGTTGATTGCAGTCACGTACTGCTTGTACGCCCTGTATGCCTGCGGCAAGGACGCAGTCATGGGCGGCACCCTGGTACTCGCGGTCGGCTACCTGCTTTATGGATTCCTCGCCAAGCGCTTCACCGAAGCGCCAGCCACCAACCAGGCCAGGGCCGTAAACCCTTAGGCGCTGCCAACAGGACTGCACAGACATCTGCATACGGGGAAACCGGACATGAACGTACCATTTGCCACAACCACCAGGCTGCTGCTTGCCCTCGCTCTCTCGACGCTGCCGCTGATGGCCGGCGCCGACACCCTTGAACGCGTGCGCAGCAGCCACACCTTTACGCTGGGTTACATGCCGGACCTGGCACCCTTCAGCAAGCAGGAAGGCGACAAGGCCAACGGTTATGCCATCGACCTGTGCCTGAAAATTGCCGACAAGCTCAAGAGCGAGTTGGGTCTGCCCGACCTCAAAGTGCGCTACCAGCCGGTACAAGTTTCGGAACAGGTCAGTGCTGTGAGCCAGGGCAAGGTCGATATCCTCTGCACGCCGACTCCGCCAACCCTGGAGCGGCGCAAGATGATCAGTTACTCCATACCGATCTATACCGCTGGCCTCTCAGTCGTGGTGCGCAAGGATGCTGCCGCGCCTTTGCTCAATGTGCTCAACGGCCAGGTCGCCTACACCGGTCCGACCTGGCGTGCCAGCATCAACAATGGTCTGGCCAACCAAACCTACGCGACCCTTGAGGGAGGAGTGACCGAAGACTGGATTCGCGAACGGATGCGCCTGCTCAACGTGATCGCCTCGCTGGTGACCGTGGACAACACTGACCAGGGCATCAAACTGGTCGCCGAGGGCAAGGCCGATGCCTTTTTCTCAGAACGCATGCTGCTGCGAAACGAAATCACGAAGGAGGGCGCAGCCAGGAACCTGATGGTCCTGGACCGCATTTTCGAGTACTCGCCGGTGGCGATGATGGTGGATCGCAACGACGAAGACTTCCGCTTGCTGGTTGATACGGCCCTGAGCGAAGCCTATTCCTCCGGCGCCATAGAAAAGGGATACGACCAGTACCTGGGCGGTACCGACGATACGGTGAAAAAACTGTTCAGGGTTTATGCATTGCCCCGGTGACAATCGTCAGCGAAAGGCCGCCTGCATTACGCTTGCGGGCGGCCTTTTTATACGGCGCTCATCGTTCAATGAGCCAGCCAACGAGTTTTTCTGCAATCGGACTCAACGCCGCCACTTGCAGATCATCCCCGGGCCGTTCACGTTCATACCTGGTCCATAACCTCGGTCATCTCCCGGTCCTCACCCAGGAATCCGCCACTCTGATGGTGCCACAGCCGCGCGTAGATACCGTTCCTGGCAAGCAGTTCAGTGTGGGTGCCCTGTTCGACGATGCGTCCATCATCCATGACAATCAGTCGATCCATCGCCGCGATCGTGGACAGCCGATGGGCGATGGCGATGACGGTTTTGCCCTTCATCATTTCATCGAGGCTTTCCTGAATGGCCACTTCGACTTCCGAATCCAGCGCGCTGGTAGCCTCGTCAAGTAGCAGGATCGGAGCGTTCTTGAGCATCACCCGGGCAATGGCGATGCGCTGGCGCTGGCCGCCGGAAAGCTTGATGCCACGCTCGCCCACCAAGGTGTCGTAGCCGGTATGACCTTGGCGGTCACTCAGTTGGCTGATGAACTCATCGGCCTGGGCATTGATCGCGGCACTGCGGATCTGTGCGTCGCTGGCATCGGGTCGGCCGTAGGCAATGTTGTCGCCAATGGAACGGTGCAGCAGGGAAGTATCCTGGGTGACCATGCCGATCGCGCTGCGCAGACTGTCTTGTGTCACGTGCGCAATGTCTTGCCCGTCAATGCGAATCTGCCCGCCGTCGACGTCATAAAAGCGCAGCAGCAAGTTGATAAGCGTGGATTTACCCGCGCCCGAGCGGCCGACCAGGCCGATTTTTTCGCCCGGGCGAATGTTCAGGCTCAAGCCATCGAGCACCTGGCGTTCGCCATTGTAGTTGAAGCTCACATTGTCGAAAGTTACCGCCCCGCCAGCGGTCACCAGCACGCCCGCGTCCGGCGCATCCTGCACCTTGGGGCCGCGGGTCAGGGTTGCCATGCCATCTTGCACAGTGCCGATGCTCTCGAACAGCGAGGTCATTTGCCACATGATCCAGTGCGACATGCCATTGATACGCAACGCCATGGCGGTAATTGCCGCCACCGCACCTGTGCCGACTTCGCCCAGGTGCCACAGCCAAAGTGCATAACCGCCGGCGGCCATGAGCAACGCCACCACCAATGCCTGGTTGACGATCTCGAATTGGCTGACCAGGCGCATCTGGCGAAAACCGGTCTGCTTGAAATCCTCCATGGCCGCGCGCGCGAAGTGCGCTTCACGATTGGAATGGGAGAACAGCTTCACTGTCGTGATGTTGGTGTAGGCGTCTGAGATACGTCCGGTCATCGAGGAGCGCGCATGGGCCTGTTCCTGTCCGACTTTCCCCAAGCGGGGCACGAAGTAGAGCATGGCCAGGCCGAACAACACGAGCCAGGCAATGAAGGGCAGCATCAGTTTCAGGGCGAAGCCGCCGGCCAGCGCGATGATCGCGATGAAATACACCCCGATGCCGGGTGCGATCTCGATAAGGGTGAACAGCACGTCGCGCACCGCCAGCGCAGTCTGCATCACCTTGGTGGTGACCCGGCCGGAGAACTCATCGGAAAAGAACGAAAGACTTTGCCGCAGCATCAGGCGATGGAAGTCCCAACGCAGCCGCAACGGCAGATTGATCGCCAATATCTGGTGCTGCACCATGGTCCGCAACGCCACCAGCCCGATGCTGGCCACCATGACGATGCCCATCCCCCACAACACGCGACTTTCCTGCGCCGCCGCATCACCACCGGCTTGCCAGGTCGAGAGCAGATCCACGACCTGACCGAGGAAAGAAAACAGCCAGGCTTCGTAGATCGACACCCCGGCACTGAGCAGCGCAAAGGCGAGAATATAGCCGCGGGCGCCCCGTGTGCATGCCCACAGGAACCGAGCCAGGCCCTCGGGTGGCGGCGGCACCTCGTCGGGCGGGAAGGGGTCGAGTTTTTGTTCAAATGCGCGAAGCATGGTGGTCTCCGAAACGATCAAGTTAAGGCGATTCTGCCATTTAAATGGTTGCCATGAGGGCTATGTGGATTGGCGGGTAGCGCTTAAGTCCGGGTTGGCGGGCGAGAGCCTGCGCAGTTCAATGCCTGGATATTGGGCTGCTTGGGCGATTTGCATCGCGTTTTCGCTTCACCGAGTCAGGGCTCGCAATGCGACTCGGTTGAGGTGAACGGGGCGTACGCAATAACAGGCTGATTTCCTCTGCGCAGACCGCAGTACTGAACACGTGGCCCTGAATTTCATCGCAACCGTTTTCACGCAGGAAGGTTTGCTGCTCTTCGGTTTCGACACCTTCGGCAATGACCTTCAGGTTCAGTGTGTGCCCCAACGAAATCACCGCGGTGGCGATGGCTTTGTCGTTCTCGTTGTCGGGCAGGTCGCGCACGAATGACTGGTCGATCTTGAGTCTCGCGATCGGAAAGCTTTTCAGGGCTGCGAGGCTGGAGTAGCCAGTGCCGAAGTCGTCGATCGAGAGGCTGATGCCCATTGCTTGCAGTTCCTTCATTTTGCTGATGGCCTGCTGAAGGTCTTGCATGATCAGGCTTTCGGTCAGCTCCAGCTCGAGGTACTTCGGGTTCAGTCCGGTTTCTTGCAAGGCGTGCATCACCCGCTCGATCAGATCCCTTTCGACGAACTGGCGTGCAGAAATATTCACCGACATGGTGATTGGCGGCCAGCCCGCATCCTGCCAGGCCTTGTTCTGTCTGCATGCGGTATGAATCACCCAGTCGCCGATCGGCACGATCAACCCGGTCTCCTCGGCCTGCGGAATGAACTTGATGGGAGACACCATGCCGAGCTCGGGGTGTTGCCAGCGGATCAGTGCCTCTACGCCGATAATCTGACCAGACCGCAAATCCACCTGGGGCTGGTACAGCAGCAGGAACTCGTCATGGTTGAGTGCGTTTCGAAGCCCGTCTTGCATGACGAGCTTGCCCTGGACCTTGTTATTCATCTCGCTGGTATAGAACTGGTAACTGTTGCGACCCAGTTCCTTGGCCCGGTACATGGCAGCGTCCGCGTTGCTGAGCAACGTGTCGGTATCGCTGCCGTCGGCAGGGTAGGTGGCCAACCCCATGCTGCAGGTGACGTGCAGTGTATGCCCGCTGAGCTGAATCGGCCGCAGGATGGCTTCCTGGATTTTGTGCAGGGCCGGAGTAACACCGTCGAGGTCTGAGGGCTGGTCGAACAGGATGATCACAAACTCGTCGCCACCCAGTCGCACGACCGTGTCGGTACGGCGTACGCATTCCTGCATGCGCTGGGCGACGGTTTTCAGCAGTTCGTCTCCAGCACTGTGGCCAAGGCTGTCATTGACCAGTTTGAATTTGTCCAGATCGAGAAACACCACCGTCACCAGGCGGTCGTAGCGCTGGGCATACAGCATTGCCTGCTTGAGACGGTCTTCGAGCAGTGTGCGATTCGGCAGCCCGGTCAGCGCGTCATGGTCGCCCATATAGCGAATGCGCTTTTCGGTCAGCTGGCGTTCTATCGCAATGCCGGCAAGCGGTGTCGCCATGTCGATCAGTCGCGTCTCGGTCGAGCTGGGGCTGCGGACGGTGTTGGAATACAAGGCAAACGTCCCCAATACCTTTCGCTCATGGGACAGGATCGGCGTCGACCAGCAGGCGCGAAATCCATAGGGTGCAGCGGCTGAACGGTACTCCTCCCACAGCGGATCCAGCTCGATATCCGTGACGATGACCGGTTCTCGTCGATACACCGCGGTGCCGCATGAACCGACGTTCGGGCCGATCGCAATCCCGTCGATGAGCTGGTTATAGGCTGTCGGCAAACTGGGGGCCGCCCCGTGCAGCAAGTGCTTGCCATCCTCGTCCAACAACAGGATGGACACCATCATCCCCTCCAGCTGGGACTCCACCAGATGCGCCAGGCTGTCGAGGACCTCTGCAAGCTCGGTGCTCCTGGCGATCAGCTCCAGGACGTGACGTTGCCCGGCGCGGATGACGGCTTCTTGCTCCAATCGGCTGTTCTGCAGGGCGAGCCGCTCTGTGGCGATACTCAGTTGGACCGTTCTTTTTTCCAGCTGAAGCCGGTCCCTGAGGAATTGATTCACCGCGCGAGCCATGTTGCCGATCTCGTCCTTTCCATGTTCCGCCATCATCAAATGCGTTTTGTCAGTGTGTTCCTGACGCAATTGCCGGCTTATTTCATTCAGACGCATCAGCACGTGACGGCCCATGAAGACCCGAGTCACGAACCAGGCGAACACCAGGCTGGCACCCAACATGATCAGCACCCATTGCTGGCTGCGATTTGAAGCTTCGACCAGACGCTGCAGAGCTTCTCGATAGTCTTCGGTGTATGCACTGGATTGCGCGCGGGCCACCGCGACCAGAACCCCGGCCTCATTCTTCAGCTCCTCATTAACGCGCTGTATGACGTTTTGCTGATTGATGAGTCTCAGGCGCAGGGAGAAAAGATCGGGTGTCTGCACATTAGCGTCGGTCAAATTGCCTGCGGTGCGTGACAGGCGTTCATATCGGGTCCGCAGCCGTTGCACGGCATCACTGTCAACAGCCTGCGGCAGATCGAAAAGTAACACCGCCAGTTCCAGGCTGGCCCGGGCCTGAGTCGCAGTTAACCGAGCGGTGTGATCCTCCATGGTTTGCGCGAAGGTGACCTCGGTTTGCAGCAGGCTTTCTCGCAGCTGCGCGACGATGTTGGCGGTATTGCGGAACATCTGACTCGACTGATGCATATCGAGTATCGCCACGCCACTGTTCGCGGCAGTCAGCTGCTGCACCAGTCGATCGAGGGCTTCAAGCTGTTCGACGGTCGCCGCATAGCTTGAACGCAGGGTGTCGGGGGAGCGGGTTGTCAGGAGCTGATCGGTCTGGCGTTCGATCAGCAAGGTACGTTGCAGCATGTCTTGCCCGTTTTGCATGCGGACCAGTCGTTCATCCGTCAGCTGGCGGGTGGCGTTGTTCGATGTGCGCAAGGCATAGACCGCCGTTGCACCACTCGCCAGGATCAGCAGCGCCAGCGTCAGAAACGCCAGGGTGAACTGTGCGCGTAGCGATTGCGGCAATAGCCGGCGTCCGAGCCGGGAAATAACGTCCAATGTCAGGGATTCCATTGGTGGCGATAGATGTCTCGATAGCCATTGTCAGGGTCGTACTGGAATTTCTTTCCGCCGTCGAAGGCAATATTGTCGGCATTGACCAGGTGAATCGGCGCGACGAAGCCGCTCACTGGCTGACCTGCAAACAGCCGGTTCAGTTCATCCATCACTTGCCAGCCATGCAGGTTGAGCGGCTCGGCCACGGTGACGGTCTGGTAGGTCTTTGCCTGGATGCGCAAGAAAGCCGAAGCGCTGCCATCACCGGCAGACAACAGGCTGATGCCGTCGCTGGGTATTGCGGCGCTGGTCAATGAGGCAATCGAGTAATCGAAATAGATATCGTTGATGGCCAGCGTATGGGTCCAGCGCTTGCCAAAGCGCTGAAGCAGCTCCTTGGTGATCACCGGCATCTTCTCGCCACTTTCGGAAATCGCGACATCGCGCACTTCCAGCAATGTACATTCCCGACAGCCCCGAATGACGTTTTCCATGGCCTTGGCTTTCGCCATGGCGATGCTGTATTTGGAGTCGGTCAGGATGACCACGCCGGCGCGTCCGTTCGACTGTGCCACTGCCGCCATGGCCGTGAGGCGGGCCACTTCGAGCGGGTCGGTCGTGACGTTCATGGCCACCGGTGTGCCGTCAATCGGCCCGGGCCGTGCCCCGGCGTGCCAGGCAACCACCGGCACATCCCTCTTGGCGAAGAGGGCCAGCGCCGCCTTGTTCTCAAGGGCGTCGGAGCCGCACAGAATCAAGCCGTCGGGTTTCGCTGCCAGGGCATCGGAAAAGGCCTTTGCGCGCCCGGTCGATGATCCGGCGCCATCGAATATCTTCAGCGTCCAGCCCATCGCCTTGGCTGCCTCGCGAGCGCCTTGCGCGACACCGACAATGCCTCCGTTGCGCAAATCTTCTGCGACAAAGGCGATGCTCTTGCCGCGCAGGACTTGCGGACCGGATTCAGGGCCGCTCCAGCGCACGGCTTCGAGGGTGGCTCTGGAAACGATTTCCTGCGCTTGAATCACCGTAACCGTGGCGATTTCGACATCCGCTGTGGTTGGCAGGTTCTGGCCGAATCCGGGAGTGGCGGTGAAAAGACAGAACAGCGCAATCGAAGCCCGCCAGAGTAGCCCGGGCCTGATCAGGCAAGTTCGATCACCGCATATGATGCCGGGTCTGGAGCCGATGGCGCGATCATAGTCTGGCATGGCGTCCCTTTTTGCCAAGAGTGCAGCGTCCACTGTCCGAAAGGATAGTCGGTTTCGCTGTCATCATGTCTTTTGTGGGTAATGTGCGCGAACTTTAGTCCCGAACATTCAGGAAATGGGACAGGGTCCATGGCACAAAACAAGGGACGAAGGCCAATCGCATCGTTGACTACATTGAGTGGTTTTACAAGGCTTCGACTTTGCTTAAACAACAGGCAAAAAAGAATGGCACCCAAAACGCCATCTGTAGCTGCTACAGAGGGTGTCGTTCCTTGGTTATGGCACACCCACGCCTTTACAAAGCGCTGTTGCACAAATCCGTCACCAGCATGCAACCGGGGGCATGGGTGATGCACAGTGGCGGGCGTGAGGCCTGCACCACCGATTGAGGGGTCACACCGCAGGCCCAGAACACCGGTATTTCGTCAGCTTCAATGGGGACGGCGTCGCCGTAGTCCGGGGTGTCGAGCGCGTGGATGCCGATCAGCGACGGATCGCCGATGTGCACGGGAGCGCCGTGGACGTTGGGCATGCGTGCGGTGATCTGAATGGCCTGGATGGCGGCAGCGGCTTTCATCGGTCGCATGCTGACTACCAATTTGCCGCCGAGGCGAGCGGTGGGGCGCGTGTCGATGTTGGTCTGGTACATGGCGACATTGCGGCCCAGATCGATGTGCTTGAGGGGGATGCCGGCATCCAGCAGCGGTTGTTCGAAGGAGAACGAGCAGCCGATGGCGAAGGCCACCAGGTCATCCTGCCAAAGGTGCTCGATATCCAGCGGTTCTTCGCTCAGTTCGCCATGGCGATAAACCCTGTATCGGGGCACGTCGTGGCGAATATCAATGGCTGTTCCGAGATGGCGGAAATAAGGATCGCCCGGTTCGGTAATGTCGAGCAGCGGGCAGGCTTGACGATTGAGGGTGCAATACCTGAGAAACTCATTGGCCCAGTCACTGGGCAAAATCACGATATTGGCTTGCACCCGGCCTTGGCCCAGGCCGCTGGTGTGACCCTGATAGTGCCCGGCGGCGATGCTTTGGCGCAGGGCCTGAGGAGTGCTGCGCTGCAGTTGTTCGAAGGACAGGGCGGGTTGATTCATCATGGCGTCTCGGCAGGTTCGTTGAGCCTTTTTAGAAAACCGCGGTGATGCCGTCCAACAAGGAATGTTGTTGCCCCCAGACAACTAAAAGTTATTCAGGGGGCCGTCGGCTGTCGAGGCCGGGCGCCGCCACCATGAGTAACGGCCCGACATCCGCCGCGTATTGGCAGACCACCTGGCGGCTCATCTCGACGATGTTCTCGATCAGTTCCAGTCCGACCCCCGCGCGCCACGAGGCCACGACGTCCAGTTGCGGCAAGCGGCTGCCGGGGTCCAGCTGAATCAGCTCGCCGCTGGCCAGCGGTTTGGCCACCAGTGCCGCGGGCAAGGCGCCAATACCGAAGCCGTCACGAATCAGCCGGGTCATGGCGGACACCGAGTTGACGCAACTGACACGCGGTGCGCCGATGCCATGGGCGTGCAACAGGTTGAGCACATCCTGATGCGGTCGTGAATGTTTGACGAAGGTGATGATCCGCTCGCCGGCCATCTCGGTGAGCGAGGCATAAGGTCGGGCGTAGATCGAGTTGCTGGCGGCGATCCAGTGCATGGGGTAGTGCGCCAGTTCGAGGTTGCGCACGCTTTCGTGGCGGATCAGGTCCGTCTGGAAAACGATGTCCAGATAGCCCTTTTGCAATTGCTCGCAGAGATTGCGCGCGGCGTCGGCAGTGATCTCGATTTCCACGGCGGGGAAGGTCTGCATCAGGGTCGACATCAACGGGCTGAGCCAGGTGTGAATCACCGTGTCCATCACGCCGATGCGCACCAGCCCCTGCTGCGGACTGGTGTTGTCCAGCGAGTGTTTCAGTGCGCGCTGAACCTCGAGCATCTGCTCGGCGTAGTCGAGCACCTTGAGACCTTCGGGCGTCAGCGACACCCCGCGTGAATCGCGCACGAACAGGCGCAGGCCCAGTTCGTCTTCCAGCGCGGCGATCCGGCTGGAGATCGCTGCCTGCGTGCTGAACATTTTCTCGGCGGTCAGGCTGAAGCTTTGCAGGCGGGCGACCCAGACGAAGGTTTCGAGGAATTTGAGGTTCATGGCGGTTCCCTTGGCGCTTATGGCTCTTGTAATGAAGGGGCGGGTTGCAATTGTTACTCCAGAGTCCGCCATCGCGGGCATCAAATTTTCTTATGCATAACCTCGTCTTTTTCCCGTTTGACGCCGTTCTGCCCCGGCACGAAGAATCCGCCCCACGACGCAGGTCGCTGCGTCTGCCCCCCACGACAACGCTTTCACAAAAAAACAATGAGGCGTGTCCGTCATCTTCCCTTGCTGCTGCAGGAACCTCTTCCATGGAAAAAATCATGACTGTCCACGTGCCTTCAAAAGCGGTGCGCACCTGCCCATTCAACGGGTACGCCTCGGCTGGCACATTGCTCGGCCTGGGTCTGCTCTGTGCGCCGGCCGCTCAGGCGGATTTCGTAGCGGACAGCAAAGGCAGCCTGGAAGCGCGCAACTTCTACTTCAACCGTGATTTTCGCCAGGACGGTTCGCGCGACAAGGCCGAGGAATGGGCCCAGGGTTTTCTGTTGCGGATGGAGTCGGGTTACACCGCCGGCACGTTCGGTTTCGGCCTGGATGTTTTGGGCATGGCCGGTTTCAAACTGGACTCCGGTGGCGGGACGGCGGGGACTAATCTGTTGCCACCGGATTTGTCCGGCGGCTCACAGGATCGCTATGGCGAGTCAGGCCTGACGGGCAAAATGCGCGTGTCCAACAGCACCCTGAAATTCGGGACGTTGCAGATCAAGGACCCGGTGGTGAGCTCCAACGATACCCGTCTGTTGCCGAGCACGTTCAAGGGCGGGCTGGTGAATGTGCAGGAAATCGATCGCTTGAAGCTCACGGCCGGTCAGCTCACGCAGATCAACTTTGTCGACTCCACCGACTATCAAGACATGACCGCCAACCGCATCGGCGGGCAAAGCGACAAGTTTCAGTTTGCCGGGGCGGACTATCAGTTTCTGCCGAACCTGACCGCGCAGTACCGCTACGGTCAGCTGGAAAACATCTACCAGCAGAATTACTTCGGGCTGGTGCACACGCTGGACCTGGGCTCCGGGCAGTCGCTCAAGAGCGACGTGCGCTATGCGCGCAGCACCGAAGACGGCAACTTTCGTGATATCGACAACCAGGCCTTCGGCGCGCTGTTCACCTACAGCCTGGGCGGCCATGCGCTGGGCCTTGGCTATCAGCGCATGAGTGGCGACGATCCGTTTGCGTATATCGGGCGTAGCGATCCGTACCTGGTCAACTTCGTGCAAATTGGTGATTTCGCCAACATCGACGAACATTCCTGGCAAGCGCGCTACGACTACAACTTTGTTGCACTCGGCGTGCCGGGATTGACCTTCATGACGCGCTACATCTCTGGCGACAATGTGCAACGCACTGCGCCAGGTGAAGGCAAGGAATGGGAGCGCAACACCGACATCGCTTACGTGGTGCAGGACGGTTCATTGAAGGGGCTGGGCCTCAAATGGCGTAACGCGTCAGTGCGTTCGAACTTCGGTAATGACCTGGATGAGAATCGCTTGATCGTTAGCTATACCGTGGCGTTGTGGTAGCGGTCGGGCTTGTTATTCTATTAAGGAATAAGTAAGTAGATATATATTCCTTTTAATATTTATCCGTGAGGTTCATTTTGAAGGCCTGCACATTCGTGCGGATGTTCTCGACATCAGACAGGAAGCCTCATCATGACCATCAAAGCGATCAACGTCCGCAACCAGTTCAAGGGTGTCATCAAGGAAATCGTGACAGGCGAGGTGGTCTCCGAAATCGATGTGCAAACCGCCTCCGGCATCGTCACCTCGGTGATCACCACCCGTTCAGTGCGTGATCTTGAATTGAAAGTGGGGAGCGAGGTGATTGCCTTCGTCAAATCCACTGAAGTCTCGATCGCCAAGCTCTGAAAGGGGGGGCTATTCGTTTTTCCAGCAGAACCCGCCCCCTGCCCAATACCTGCGTTCGGCCTCTGGGAAAGGGGCAAGCAGAGCAAGATCAAAAGCCAGAGCCAGATCAGCAGCTCCCGACACCCATTGATCGTTCCCACGCTCTGCGTGGGAATGCATCCCGTGACGCTCCGCGTCACCCCTGCGCAGGACTCGAGCCTTGTGTCGACAGCGGAACGCGGAGCGTCCCCGGCGGCATTCCCACGCAGAGCGTGGGAACGATCAACACGCGCAGGCGTTGAGGAAACAGGCCGGCCGGTAGGCTGTCACGCTTTGTTTTTGACAGCATTAGCTCAGTGAGCGGCGTTTCTGTTATCAGCGCTGACGGGAGAAAAGCATCGGAGGTTGTTTTCAGTAAATATAGATGTCCACTTTTTTCGCGAAGTAGGAAAATCAAAGCGGGCGCGTCTGCGGCTGTTCCTTTCTCGACAGGCGACCTGCCATGCCTGTTGCACCGACCTTTTTCACCCCAGGCGCCAGAACAACGCCGAACGATCGGCCAATCGAAAAGAATCAAAATCATGCAAGCCCATACCTATCAACTGCTGGAAGTCGCCAACGGCAAACCGATCAAGCTGTGGACCGAAGGCGTCCCGGTAGAACACGAAGCCAGACAGCAATTGATGAACACCGCCAGGATGCCGTTCATCTTCAAGCACCTGGCCGTGATGCCCGACGTACACCTGGGCAAGGGCTCGACCATCGGCAGCGTCATTCCCACGGTCGGCGCGATCATTCCAGCCGCTGTCGGAGTGGATATCGGCTGCGGGATGATCGCCGCGTGCACCTCGCTGACCGCCAGTGATTTACCCGACAACCTGCATGGCTTGCGTTGCGCGATCGAGAAAGCGGTGCCCCATGGCCGCACCATTGGGCGCGGCGTTCGGGACAAGGGCGCCTGGGACAGTGTTCCGCGTGAGGCGGACCGGGCCTGGGCGGCACTGGAACCCCGGTTCAAGGCGATCACCGACAAGTACCCGAAACTCGCCAACACCAACAACCGTGGGCACTTGGGCACGCTGGGTAGCGGAAACCACTTCGTCGAGGTGTGCCTGGATGAAACCGACCGGGTCTGGTTCATGCTGCACAGCGGTTCCCGTGGTGTCGGCAACGCTATCGGCAACCTGTTCATTCAAATGGCTCAGGCGGATATGCGTCAGCACCTCGCCAACCTGCCGGACCGTGACCTGGCTTACTTTAAAGAGGGCAGCCGGCACTTCGATGACTACGTTGAAGCGGTCGGTTGGGCCCAGGACTTCGCCAGGCAGAACCGTGCGTTAATGATGCAAGCGGTGATTCAGGCGACCCGAAAAGTGATCAACAAGCCTTTTGAGGCGGCGCTGGAAGCGGTGAATTGCCATCACAACTACGTGCAGAAAGAGCGGCATTTTGGTCAGGAAATCCTGGTCACCCGCAAAGGCGCGGTATCGGCCAAGAAGGGCGAGTTGGGGATTATTCCGGGGTCGATGGGGGCGAAAAGCTTCATCGTTCGCGGGCTGGGTAACGAGGAATCGTTCTGCTCCTGCAGCCACGGCGCCGGCCGCACCATGAGTCGTACCAAGGCGAAAAGCCTGTTTACCGTCGAAGACCAGATCCGTGCCACCGCCCACGTGGAGTGTCGCAAGGATGCTGCCGTCATCGATGAAATTCCGATGGCCTACAAAGACATCGACCACGTCATGCACGCCCAGCGCGAGCTGGTGGAAGTGCTGCACACCTTGCGTCAGGTGGTGTGCGTAAAAGGATAGGAACAATGGAATTTCACCATCATCGAGTTGCTGACCTTTGTGCACTTTTATAAGGCCACGCAACACTGCCTTGCACTATGCGAAGGCAAATTTCGGATGTTCTGAAGCTCCCAGGCCTAATGCCGATCTTTAAGGGACGACACAATCCGTAGCAGCTGGCGAAGCCTGCGTTCGGCTGCGAAGCAGTCGTGAAACCTGAGTTTGCGGTCTTCCTGAAACACCGCATCGTCTGATTTCACGGCCGCTTCGCAGCCGAACGCAGGCTTCGCCAGCTGCTACAAATAGCATTGAGGCTTAACTGATCGGCATTCGCCCCATGCCCCTGTTTACCTACGCAAATGCTGCCAATCGCTGGCTGGCACAAAGTCTGCAAGACACTGTTCAGGCCCACTGTGACGCAGTCGAGTGGGCAGCCCCCTCGGTCAACGACGATCGATTGGCCGAGCAGGTCGTGGGCAACATCGGTGGTTCCGGCATAGATGCCTGACTTAGCACCGTAAATGAACAGGCAAAGACGCCTGGAACCGCAAGGTTTCAGGCGTTTTTTTTTGCTTTTTGAACAGCTATCGACGGGTGTCTCTTATGAATTCCAATGTTGCCACTTTGAACAAGCTGCAAACGCTGATCGTGATCGGCAATGGCATGGTCGGACATCATTGTGTCGAACAGCTGATCGAACGCGGTGCCCTTGATCAGTATCGGTTACACGTGTTCAGCGAAGAGCCGATGCGTGCCTACGACCGTGTGCACCTTTCCGAGTATTTCTCCGGCCGCGATGCCGAGTCGCTGGCCCTCGGCGAAGCCTCGCTGTACCAGACCCCGGGCGTCATCCTGCATCTGGGGGTGCCGGTGCTGGAAATCGACCGTGCACGCCGCCAAGTGATCACCGCGCAAGGCAGCGTCGCCTACGACAAATTGGTGCTGGCCACCGGGTCCTATCCGTTTGTGCCACCGATCGAAGGCGCCGAGGGCGATTCGCGGCTGGTGTATCGCACCCTTGAAGACCTCGACGCCATTCGTGCCGCGGCCAGCAACGCCCGACGCGGTGTGGTGGTCGGCGGTGGCTTGCTGGGCCTGGAAGCGGCCAACGCCCTGAAGACCCTGGGGCTGGAAGCACATGTGGTGGAGTTCGCCCCGCGCCTGATGCCGGTGCAACTGGACGAATACGGTGGCCTGGCGCTCAAGGCGCAGATCGAACGACTCGGCGTCGGCGTGCACCTGTCGCGCGGCACGCAATCGATCAGCGCAGGCGAGGAATACCGCTATCGGATGAACTTCGCCAATGACGAATTTCTTGAAACCGACCTGATCGTGTTTTCCGCCGGTATCCGTGCGCAAGACGCACTAGCCCGCCAATGCTCGCTGGAAGTCGGCCCGCGCGGCGGCGTGGTGATTGACGACCAATGCCAAAGCAGCGATCCGAACATCTATGCGATCGGCGAGTGTGCCGCGTGGAATGGCAGCATTTTTGGCCTGGTCGCCCCGGGCTATCAAATGGCGCGCGGCGTTGCCGCACTGTTGTGCAACGAAGCCGCCGAGCCGTTCATGGGCGCGGACATGTCGACCAAGCTCAAGCTGCTGGGCGTCGATGTCGGTTCCATCGGCGACGCGCATGGCAGCACGCCGGGCGCGCGCAGTTATCAGTTCATCGACGAAACCACGGCCAGCTATCGACGCCTGGTGGTGGACGCGACGGGCAAGCACGTACTCGGTGCGGTGCTGGTCGGTGACAACAGCTATTACGACACGCTGCTGCAATACATGCAGAACGCGATTGCGCTGCCGGCCGAACCTGCCAGCCTGATTCTGCCATCCTCCGAAGGCGCGCCGACCCTGGGCCCAGGCGCGTTGCCCGAAGCGGCCACGGTGTGCTCGTGCCACAACGTCACCAAGGGTTCCATTTGCTCGGCCATCGACGGTGGCTGCACCGACCTTGGCTTGCTCAAGTCGCAGACCAAGGCGTGCACCGGTTGCGGCGGTTGTGCCGGGTTGCTAAAGCAGGTGTTCGAGCACGAGTTGATCGCCCGTGGCGTCAGCGTCGACAAGAGCCTGTGCGAACACTTTGCCTATACCCGCCAAGAGCTTTATGCGCTGGTGCGGGTAGAAGGGGTGATCACCTTCGAAGAATTGCTGGCCAAGCATGGCCGTGGCCACACCGGTTGCGACGTGTGCAAACCGGCGGTGGGCTCGATTCTCGCGTCGTGCTGGAACCAGCCGATCATGGACGCCTCACTGGTGCCGTTGCAGGACACCAACGACACCTTCATGGCCAACATGCAGAAAAACGGCACCTATTCGGTGGTGCCGCGCATCCCCGGTGGCGAGATCACTGCCGACAAACTGATCGCGATTGGTGTGGTGGCGAAGAAATACGACCTCTACACCAAAATCACCGGCGGCCAGCGTATCGACCTGTTCGGCGCGCAGTTGCATGAGTTGCCGGACATCTGGGCCGAGCTGATCGAAGCCGGTTTCGAAACCGGGCATGCCTACGGCAAATCGACCCGCACCGTGAAATCCTGCGTCGGCAGCACCTGGTGCCGTTATGGCGTGCAGGACAGCGTGCAAATGGCCCTGACCATCGAGGACCGCTACAAGGGCCTGCGCTCGCCGCACAAACTCAAGTTTGCGGTGTCCGGCTGCACCCGCGAGTGCGCCGAAGCCCAGAGCAAAGACGTTGGCGTGATCGCCACCGAGAAAGGCTGGAACCTGTACATCGCCGGTAACGGCGGCATGCGCCCGCGTCACGCCGAGCTGTTCGCCACCGACCTCGACGATGCGACCCTGATCCGCTACATCGACCGCTTCCTGATGTTCTACATCCGCACCGCCGACAAATTGCAACGCACCTCGGTGTGGCGCGAAAGCCTGGAAGGCGGCCTCGATTTCCTCAAGGATGTGATCATTCACGACAGCCTAGGGTTGGGTGAAGAGCTCGAATCGCAAATGCAACTGGTGGTCAATCGCTATGAATGCGAATGGGCCAACGCTCTCAAAGACCCGGAAAAACTCAAGCGCTTCCGTACCTTCGTCAACGATAAACGCCCGGACCCGGACATCCACTTCGTCCAGGAACGCGGCCAGCGGCGCCCGATCATGGCCGCCGAACTCAACCTTATCCCTGTTACCGAGGAGATTGCCTGATGAGCCAGTCCAATACCCAACGCATCGATTCCCTGGAAAACCCCGAGGCCTGGCAAACGGTGTGCGGGCAACAGGACCTGGTCAGCAACTCCGGCGTCGTCGTCTGGCTCGATGGCGCGCAAGTGGCGCTGTTCTACCTGCCGGGGGCCGAGGGTCGGACCCTCTACGCCATCGACAACCATGACCCGCAGTCCGGGGCGAATGTGATCGGTCGCGGGTTGGTCGGCAGCATCAAGGGAGATCTGGTGGTTGCATCGCCGATCTACAAACAGCATTTCCGCCTGGAGGACGGCAGCTGCCTGGAGTATCCGCAACAGCGTCTGCGTGTCTGGCCCGTACGGTTGAACAGCGGCGTGGTGGAAGTCGGAGTGGCTTGAGCCTGGTCAACAGCATCGCGTATCCGCATCGGAGGCATTTATGAAAACAGCCGCACAATTGCTGAAACTCAAGGTCGTACAAAACCGCCAGGTGCATAGCATCGCGCCGGATGAAATGGTGCTTGAAGCGCTGAGGATCATGGCCGAAAAGAATGTGGGCGCGCTTCCGGTGATCGAGGCCGGGCAGGTGGTCGGGGTGATCAGCGAGCGTGACTATGCGCGCAAGGTCGTGCTGCAGGGACGCTCTTCGGTGGGTACGCCGGTGCGCGACATCATGAGCGCGCCTGTGGTGACTGCTGATAGTCAGCAGAGTATCGAGCGTTGCATGGCGGTGATGACCGACAGCCATCTGCGTCATCTGCCGGTGATGGAGGGCGGCGAACTGATGGGGTTGTTATCGATTGGGGATCTGGTCAAGGAAGCTATCGTTGAGCAGGCGGATTTGATTCGGCAGCTGGAGCATTACATTCGCGGGCACTAGACCGGGCAGCGCCACTAAGGTTGGGGTACATATCCGTTTCTGCGGTGATGGCTGCTTAGGGTTCCGCCCTTACGGCGGGTCACTTGGAGAAGCGCCAAGTAACCAAGCGCTCTTGCCCCTGACGTACGGTGCCTCGCCTAGGCTCGGCATGCCCTCGCTCCGGTCCTGCTCCGTGGGCCCGCCGCCATCGGCCATCCATGGCCGGGGGCGGCTACCGCGGCATCCTTGCCGCGGTGCCCACTGCGCAGAACCTGCGCTCGGCCTTCCGACTGGGCAGATCAAGATCAAAAGCCAAAGCAAGATCAAAAGCTAAAGCAAGATCAACAGCATTCAGCGCTCACCTTCTGATCGTTCCCACGCTCTGCGTGGGAATGCCGCTGGGGACGCTCCGCGTTCCGCTCGCGACGCAAGGCTTGAGTCTTGCGCACTGGTGGCGCGGAGCGTCACGGGATGCATTCCCACGCAGAGCGTGGGAACGATCAGTACAGGGAATGCGTACGCATGAAGAGACAGGCCGGCCGGTAGGCCGCCTCGCGGTGCTGTTGCGGTAGTCGCCCCCTCGGGAGGCCGAGTGGAGGTTCTGCGCAGTGGGCAACCCGGCATGGATGCCGGGTTAGCCGCCCCCGGCCATGGATGGCCGATGGCGGCGGGCCCACGGAGCAGGACCGGAGCGAGGGCATGCAGAGCCACAGCGAGGCACCGTACGTCAGGGGCAAGAGCGTTTGGTTACTTGGCGCTTTTCCAAGTGACCCGCCGTAAGGGCGGAACCCTAAGCCGCCGTCACCGCAGAAATGGATATGCACACGATCAACAAAAGACAGGCCACCGAACTCGGGGGTTTTGCCGCTTTCTTGATCAGTATCAACCGCATATCCAGGCGGCCTCTGTAGTCTCCAGAGACCGACAGCCAGTGCGCTCACCCCAATGTTCGCCGTAGCGCCGGTTGCCTTGACCCAAGGCGAAAACACCATGATCTATCCGCTGATTCTGACCTTGCACCTGTTTGCCGCGCTGATCTTCATCGGCACCGTGTTCTTCGAAGTCCTGTTCCTGGAAAGCATCCGCAAACAGCTACCCGCCAGGGTGATGCTGCTGGTGGAGCAGGGCATCGGCCGCCGGGCCCGCTCGCTGATGCCGTGGGTCCTGCTGGTATTGTTCGGCGCCGGGCTGGGCATGGTCTGGTTACGCTACTTGCCAGCCCTGGCCGCACCACTGTCCTCATCGTTCGGCACCTTACTGGCATTGAAAATCGCAGTGGCCGTAAGTGTGTTGCTGCATTTCCTCGGTGCCATGTTCCTGTTCAAAAGCGGCCGAATGAGCCCGCGATACTTGCACTTCATTCACGGCAGCCTGTTCGGCCACATGGTCGTGATCGTGCTGCTGGCCAAGGGCATGTTTTATCTGACGTGGTAATCGGGCCTGACCGTTGGTCCGTCGTGCAGACACTTCGCTTGCGCTTGACGCAAATCAAGGAGCATTGAGGGTTAAACCCGGAGACTGAAAGTCCGCAGCCAGTCTCGGAGACCGCCATGCTCGATTTATTTCACAACCCAGGCGAGTTGATCGCTCGGTGCGATCAAGGCGTGCTTGACCCTAACTGTCATGCCGATACGCAAAAATTTCATGACGGTATTGGCTCCCTTGATCTGCTTCGTGCGCTGCGCGTCAGCCGTCAGAAATGCCGTCCACTGTCCCTGAATGTGCAGTTGCCTTCCAGCCTCAAGCCGTCTTCCTGTTCCCCGCGCATTATCAACGGTGAGCACAACGGTATCGAGCAGTACCTCCAGCATCTGGAGCGGGAAATCGACCTCGTCGGTTGTCACCTCGGTGCGCAACAACGGGTCGAGCAGTTTCATCTGAGTGGAGGAACCCCAACGCCTGCCCACCTGGAACGGCTGATGAGTCATCTGCGTGGCCGGTTCAACTTTCTCGAACATGAAGGCGGCGACTACAGCGTCGAGGTCGACCTCCACCACACCGACTGGGCGACCATGGGGTTGCTGCGCGACCAGGGATTCACTCATGTGAGCATCGGCGTTCCGGATATCGACGCCGACTGTGACAGGTCGGTGGCCTGCTACCAGAACCCGGCGCCGATCCAGTCGCTCATGGATGCCGCGCGTACCTTTGGCTTTCGATCCATTAATGTCGACCTGGGTTTCGGTCATGCCTGGCAGACCCCAGACAGTTTTGCGCTGAAGCTGGCGAGCATTATCGAGCTGGAACCGGACCGGCTGATGGTGTTTGATTATGCCCGGCCCCCGCGGCGCTATCGGCCGGTGCTCGGCGACAAGGCCAGAGCACTGTGCAGCCAGGACGATAAGGGTGCGATGCGCCAGATCTGCTTCGATCAACTGCTTGGCGCGGGTTATCACTACATCGGTCTGGGGCAGTTTGTCCGGCCTGATGATGATTTGGCGATCGCCCAGGAGCGCGGCCGGTTGCGCCGTACCTGTGAAGGGTTCTCCCGTCACGGCTATTGCGATCATGTTGGATTCGGTTTGGGCGCCATCAGCCAGATCGACGATTTGTATACGCAGAACACCGATGAGATTGAACGCTATCAGCAGCAACTGGACATGAAGCAATTGCCGACGTGTCGAGGCTGGCGCTTCGAGGCGGGGGATCAGATCCGGCAAATGGTCATGGAGCGTCTGGCCTGTGATCAGGAGCTGGATATCCGTGCCATCGAGCGGCGCTACGGGCTGGTTTTTTCCAAGTACTTCTCCGCCGTCTGGCCGTTGCTGGAGCAATTGAGCCGGGACGGGTTGATCGAGTTATCAGACCGTTTTATCAGCATCCTTCCCGCCGGTCGGCCGGAAGTGGATGCCATCTGCAACCTGTTTGAAAAGGATTTGGGCGGTGCGAAGCATTAACCCCCTGCGAGTTGATCGATCATGAACACGACTTTTGATTTCAATCGCGCCCTGGTCGAAAAGTACGATCGCCCGGGGCCGCGTTATACCTCTTACCCCACGGCGCCGCAGTTTCATCAGGCGTTTGCCGTTGATGACTATCAGCGTGCCGCCCGCGACAGCAATCAGGTGGCCGCGCCAAAAGCGCTGTCGGTGTACATCCACATTCCGTTCTGCAAAAGCCTTTGTTACTACTGCGCCTGCAACAAAATTATTACCCAGAAAACCCATCGCGCCGTCGAGTACCTGACGTACCTCAAGCGTGAAATCGCAATGCAGGCGGCCTTGTTCGACGGCACCCGCAAACTCACCCAGTTGCACCTGGGGGGCGGCACGCCGACCTATTTGACCAGCGAGCAGCTGGCCGACCTGATGGACTGCCTGCACCAGGCGTTCAACATGGACGACAGCGATAACCATGAGTTCTCCATCGAGGTCGACCCCCGCACCATCAGCACCGAGCAGATTCAGTCATTGCGCCAGTTGGGCTTCAATCGCCTGAGCTTCGGTGTGCAGGATTTCGACCCCGACGTGCAGGCAGCGGTCAATCGCCAGCAAAGTGAAGAGCAGATTTATGCGCTGGTCGCGGCGGCGCGCGAGGCGCACTTCAAGTCGATCAGCGTCGACCTTATCTACGGTCTTCCCCTGCAAACCGTGCAAAGTTTCGACATCACCCTCAGCAAGATCATCGCGCTGCGCCCAGATCGGATCGCCGCCTACAGCTACGCGCATTTGCCGCAGATGGTTCGCGCACAACGGCTGATTCGTCCCGCCGACATGCCGCCACCGGAGCGCAAGCTGGAGCTGCTCGAGCTGACCATCCGGCGTCTGACCGAGGCCGGTTACGTTTATATCGGCATGGATCATTTCGCCTTGCCGGATGACGAGCTGGCGCTGGCCCGGGCCAATGGCACCCTGCAGCGTAATTTCCAGGGCTATTCCACCCATGCCGACTGCGATTTGATCGGCCTTGGAGTGTCGTCGATCGGCAAGGTCGGCGACAGCTACAGCCAAAGCGTCAAGGAGCTTTCGCAGTACTACGCGCGTATCGATCAAGGGCTGTTGCCGGTGCATCGCGGTTACCGCCTGAGCGCCGACGACCTGCTGCGCCGCGAGGTGATCAGCGACCTGATGTGCCATGGCCGTATCGCGTTCGACAAGTACGAGGCGCGGCATGGCATTCGCTTCACCGAGTATTTTGCCGAGGCGCTGACGCAGCTGGGCGAGCATGTGCGCGATGGATTGCTGCAGATTCACCGCGACGAGCTGGTGCTGCTGCCACAAGGGCATTTGATGATGCGCAGTGCCGCGATGGCGTTCGATGCCTATCTCGGTGGTGAGCAAAAAGGCCAGTTTTCACGCACGGTCTAAGCCACACGCAAACCCTGTAGCAGCTGGCGCAGCCTGCGTTCGGCTGCGCAGCAGTCGTAAAACCGGAATGCACGGTGAGACTGACACTCCGCGTTGGCTGATTTTACGACTGCTGTGCAGCCGAACGCAGGCTGCGCCAGCTGCTACAAAGGTTTGCGTTGCGGGTGAAAAGGCTTGGCTGCTCGGCATTACTTTGGAGCTTGGCTCCCGGGGCTGACTTCTTAAGTTGATTTCAATCAAGGGCAGGGGGCGCAACGCTCCCTAACATGACCGCAAGCCCCTTTGAAATCAGCGAACCCATGACAATCCATCAGCCTTCGATACACGGCAACCTGCGCGCCTGGGGTGTCGGGCTGGTGGTCATGCTGACGCTGATGCTCGCCACCTTCGAGGCGGTGCAAGCCAAGCAGTACGGCGACATCGAGCAACAGCGCATCGAGAAAACCTTCCCTCAAACCGATTCCGTTTCCGCCCCCGAAGGCCCGTTCAAGGTGCGTACGCTGTCCGCCGCCGGCAAGGTCATCGGTTATGTGTTCCAGAGCCTGGACGTGGTGGATATTCCGGCTTACTCGGGCAAACCGATCAACACCCAGGTAATTCTCGACACGACCGGCATGATTCAGGACGCCTATGTGCTGGAACACCACGAACCGATTCTGCTGATTGGCATTCCTGAGGCAAAACTTCACGGCTTCAGCGCCAAGTACAAAGGCGTCAAGGTCAGTCAGCGGGTCGTTGTCGGCCATTCCAGTGACCCGAATGCGGTCACCGTCGATGCCATCGCCGGCGCAACCGTCACCGCCATGGTGGTCAACGAGGTCATCATGCGCGCCGCCCATGAAGTGGCCGTATCGCTGAAGCTGATTGAAGACACGGCCGGAGTGACGCGCAAGCCCGCCACCGTGCGCCAGGACTTTTTCGAACCTGCCACCTGGGAACAACTGACCGGTAACGGCGCCATCCGCCGTTTGAACCTGACCCGTGGCCAGGTCGACGCTGCCTTCAAGGGCACTGAAGCCGAAGGCATCGACAACGCCAGTGCCGATCAGGTTGATGAGACCTTCATCGAGCTCTATACCGCCGACCTGAATCCGCCAACCATCGGCCGTGCGCTGCTGGGCGACAACCAATATCGCTTCCTCATGCAAGACCTCAAGCCCGGCGAGCAAGCCATCGCGGTGCTGGGGCGCGGGCTGTTTTCCTATAAAGGCTCGGGGTATGTGCGCGGCGGGATTTTCGATCGGGTGCAACTGCGCCAGTTCGGCAACGTCATCAGCTTTCGCGACATGGACCATCAGCGGCTCTCGGATGTGTTTGCCAAAGGCATGCCCGAGTTCACTGAGATGTCGATTTTCATTGTGCGCGAACCGGCGAAGTTCGATCCGGGATCGCCCTGGTCCCTGGAGCTATTGGTACGTCGCCAGACCGGCCCGGTCAGTGGCATGTTCAGCAGCTTCGAGCTGGCCTATCAATTGCCCGAGCCTTACCTTGAACGACCACTGCCCAGCGTCGAAGAACTGGCGGCCATCGAGGAAGCCAGTCGGCCGATGTGGTTGAACATCTGGTACCAGAAATCCTTTCAGATTGCCGTGCTCGGTACTGCGTTGCTGCTGCTGACAGCGATCCTGTTTTTGCAGGACACCTTCACCCGTCGCCCGCATTTTCTGCACTGGCTGCGTCGCGGGTATCTGGTCTTTACCGTGGTGTTTATCGGCTGGTACGCGCTGGGGCAGTTGTCCGTGGTCAATGTCCTGACCTTCGCCCATGCGCTGTTCGATCACTTTCGCTGGGAGCTGTTTCTCACCGATCCGCTGATCTTCATGCTCTGGGTCTTCGCCGCCGCCAGTATTCTGCTGTGGGGCCGTGGCGTGTTCTGCGGCTGGCTGTGTCCGTTTGGCGCCTTGCAAGAGTTGATCAACGAGGCTGCGCGCAAGCTGAAAATCCCCCAGTACGAATTGCCGTTCGCCGTGCATGAACGCTTATGGGCGATCAAATACATCATTTTGCTGCTGCTGTTCGGTATCTCCCTGGAGTCGATGTCCACCGCCGAACTGTTCGCCGAGGTGGAACCCTTCAAGACCGCCATCACCCTCAGGTTCGACCGCCAGTGGTGGTTCGTGCTCTACGCGGTGGCGCTGCTGGTCATCAACCTCTTCACGCGCAAAGTCTATTGCCGCTATATCTGCCCCTTGGGCGCGGCGCTGGCGATCCCAAGCAAATTTCGCCTGTTCGACTGGCTCAAACGCCGCAAAGAGTGCGGCACACCTTGCCAACTGTGCGCCAAGGAATGCGAGATCCAGGCGATTCATCCCGATGGCCGGATCAACGCCAACGAGTGCCACTACTGCCTCGATTGCCAGATGACGTACCAGAACGACAACAAATGCCCGCCGCTGATCAACAAGCGCAAGAAGCGCGACAAAGCGACGCCCGCTCCTGTGCAACTGATACCTGTCGTGGAAGTGACCGCTCTGGAATGAACCCCGCGAGCGCCTGTCCGCAGTGACCGTTTTTATCCCTTCAAGGAAAACACCTGATGAACGACACAGAATCCAAAAAAACCACTGAAGCGTCGGAACCGACCGGCCTCAGTCGTCGCGGCTTCCTGGGCACCAGTGCGGTGACCGGTGCGGTACTGGCCGGCGCCACGGCCATTGGTGGCGCAGTGTTCACCCGTGAGACCTGGGCGGCAGCGGCCAAGGACGCACAACTGAAAACCCACGTCGGGCCGGGTGAACTGGATCAGTACTACGGTTTCTGGAGCGGCGGCCATCAGGGTGAAGTGCGGATCATGGGCATTCCGTCAATGCGCGAGTTGCTGCGTGTTCCGGTGTTCAACGTCGATTCCGCCACCGGTTGGGGCCTGACCAACGAAAGCAAACGGATCATGGGCGACAGCGCGCATTTCCAGAATGGCGACTGCCACCACCCGCATTTGTCGATGACCGACGGCAAGTACGACGGCAAATACCTGTTCATCAACGACAAGGCCAACAGCCGCGTTGCGCGTATCCGCCTGGACATCATGAAGTGCGACAAGATGCTCACCGTGCCCAATGTGCAGGCGGTTCACGGGCTGCGCCTGCAAAAAGTGCCGCACACCAAGTACGTGTTCGCCAATGCCGAATTCGTGATTCCGCACCCCAATGACGGCAGCACCTTCGACCTGCAGGACAAGAACAGCTACACCCTGTTCAACGCCATCGATGCCGAGAAAATGGAGATGGCGTTCCAGGTCATCGTCGACGGTAACCTGGACAACACCGACGCCGACTACACCGGCAAATACGCGGCGTCGACCTGCTACAACTCGGAGAAGGCCTACGACCTGGGCGGCATGATGCGCAACGAGCGCGACTGGGTGGTGGTGTTCAACATCCCGCGCATCGAAGCGGCGATCAAGGCCGGCAAGTTCATCACCCTCGACGGCTCGAAAGTGCCGGTGGTCGACGGTCGTAAAACCGACGGCAAGGACAGCGCGTTCACCCGTTACATCCCGACGCCGAAGAATCCCCACGGCCTCAATACCTCGCCCGATGGCAAGTACTTCATTGCCAACGGCAAGCTTTCGCCGACCTGCACCATCATCGCCATCGCCAAGCTCGACGATCTGTTCGACGACAAGTTCAAGGACCCGCGTGACGTGGTGGTCGGTGAGCCTGAGCTCGGTCTGGGCCCGCTGCACACCACTTTCGACGGCCGCGGCAATGCCTACACCACGCTGTTTATCGACAGCCAGGTGGTGAAGTGGAACGTCGAGGAGGCGATTCGCGCCTACACCGGCGAGAAGATCAACTACATCAAGCAGAAGCTCGATGTGCAGTATCAGCCGGGGCACAACCATGCCTCGCTGACCGAAACCAGTGAGGCCGACGGCCAGTGGCTGATGGTGCTCAGCAAGTTTTCCAAGGACCGCTTCCTGCCGACCGGCCCGCTGCACCCGGAAAACGATCAACTGATCGATATCTCCGGCGAGGAAATGAAACTGGTGCACGACGGCCCGGCCTTTGCCGAACCCCACGACTGCGTCATGGCTCGCCGCGACCAGATCAAGACCAAGAAAATCTGGGACCGCAATGACCCGTTCTTTGCCGAAACCGTGGTCATCGCCGCGAAGGACGGGATCAAGCTGGAGACCGACAACAAGGTCATCCGCGACGGTAACAAAGTCCGCGTCTACATGACCTCGATGGCCCCGGCCTACGGCTTGCCGGAGTTCACCGTCAAGCAGGGCAACGAGGTCACAGTGACCATCACCAACATCGACCAGATTGAAGACGTGACCCACGGCTTCGTGATGACCAACCATGGCGTGAGCATGGAGATCAGCCCGCAGCAGACTTCATCGATCACCTTCATTGCCGACAAGGCTGGCCTGCATTGGTACTACTGCAGCTGGTTCTGCCATGCGCTGCACATGGAAATGGTCGGCCGCATGAAGGTCGAGAAGGCCTGACCGTTGACCATCGACAGGAGCGAGGCAATGACTGACAGCAAGGGAAACCCGGTGAAGGTCATTGCGCTTGCGCTCCTGCTGATGTCCGGCGGCGCGCTGGCGGTGCAACCCGTCACCACGCTGCCGTTGACGGTGGGCGTCGATCAACGCTGGCACCTGCCGGCCGGGGAATACCGTGGCTCGTTCAGCGTCGATCAGCCGATGCAGATTGTCTGCGAACCGGGCGCGGTATTTCAGGGCGAGGGGCAGGGCAACGGCTTGATCATCAGTGCGCCGGATGTCGGCATCGAAGGCTGCACCTTTCTGGACTGGGGGCACGATCTCACCGCCATGAATGCGGCGGTGTTCATCCAGCCCAAGGCCCATGGCGCGGTGATTAAAGGCAATCGCCTGCAGGGTAAGGGCTTCGGTATCTGGGTCGATGGCACTCAGGATGTGAGCCTGATCGACAACCGCATTCAGGGTGATCCGACGATGCGCTCCCAGGACCGCGGCAATGGCATTCACTTGTATGCCGTGCATGGCGCCAAGGTCATTGGCAACCAGGTGCGCGACACTCGCGATGGCATCTACATCGACACCTCCAACGGCAACCTGCTGCAGGGCAATACCCTGGAAGACCTGCGCTACGGCGTGCATTACATGTTCGCCAACGATAACCGGTTGATCGGCAACACCACCCGCCGCACCCGCACCGGCTATGCCTTGATGCAAAGCCGCAAGCTCACGGTGATCGGCAATCGCTCCGAACAGGATCAGAACTACGGGATCCTGATGAACTACATCACCTATTCAACCTTGCGTGACAACTTCGTCACTGACGTGCGCGACGGCTCGACCGGCGACAGCATGATCAGCGGTGCCGAGGGCAAGGCGCTGTTCATCTACAACTCGCTGTTCAACAGCATCGAACACAACCACTTCGAGCACAGCGCCGTGGGTATTCATCTCACCGCCGGCTCGGAAGATAACCGCATCGCCGACAACGCTTTTGTCGGCAACCAGCGACAGGTCAAGTACGTCGCCACCCGCTTGCAGGAATGGTCGGCGGATGGCCGGGGCAACTACTGGAGCGATTACCTGGGCTGGGACCGCAACAACGATGGCCTCGGCGATATCGCCTATGAACCCAATGACAACGTCGACCGTTTGTTGTGGCTGTACCCGCAGGTACGGCTGTTGATGAACAGCCCCGGTATCGAGTTGCTGCGCTGGGTGCAACGAGCGTTTCCGGTGATGAAATCGCCTGGGGTGCTCGACAGTCATCCGCTGATGAAGTCATCCACTCAAACCCTGACCCAGGAGCCCACCTCATGAACGTCATCGACATCGAAGGCGTCAGCCAGCGCTATGGGCATGCCACCGTGTTGCATCAGCTCAACCTCAGCCTCGCTGAAGGCGAAGTGCTGGGCTTGTTCGGGCATAACGGCGCGGGCAAGACCACCAGCATGAAACTGGTGCTTGGCCTGCTCCAGCCCAGCGAAGGGCAGGTCAGGGTGTTCGGCCGTTTGCCCAGCGATCCCCACGTGCGGCGCCTGCTCGGTTATCTGCCGGAAAACGTGACGTTTTACCCGCAGCTGAGCGGTGTTGAGACCTTGCGCCATTTCGCGCGACTCAAAGGCGCCGCACCCGCTCAGGTGGACGTGCTGCTGGAGGAAGTCGGCCTGGCCGGTGCGGCGCATCGACGGGTCAAGACCTACTCCAAAGGCATGCGCCAACGCCTGGGGCTGGCGCAGGCGCTGCTTGGCGAACCGCGTTTGTTGCTGCTCGACGAGCCGACGGTCGGCCTCGATCCCATTGCGACCCAGGACCTTTATCGCTTGCTCGATCGCCTGCGCAGCCAGGGCACCAGCATCATTCTCTGCTCCCACGTCTTGCCGGGTGTCGAGGCGCATATCAACCGCGCCGCGATTCTGACCCAGGGCCGCCTGCTGGCCCTCGGCAGTCTCCACAGTTTGCGCGAGGAAGCCGGGTTGCCGACGCTGATTCGCGCCAACGGCCTGAAGCACGCCGGGCCGTTGCAGCAACGCTGGAACAACGCCGGGCACGTCACCGAACGCTGGGGCGTCGAAGGGCTTGAAGTGGCCGCGCTCAATGGCAGCAAGCTCGGGCTGTTGCGCCAACTGCTCAATGACGACGAACCGGCCGACGTGGAAATCCATCAGCCGTCTCTGGAAGATATTTACCGCTACTACATGAGCCGGGCCGGTGCGGCGCCCGTTGGGGAGGCCGTATGAACGCTGTCTGGAACATGGCCCGCAAGGAATTCAGCGATGGCTTGCGCAATCGCTGGTTGCTGGCGATCAGTGTGTTGTTCGCCGTGCTGGCCATCGGCATCGCCTGGCTGGGCGCGGCAGCCTCCGGGCAATTGGGGTTCACCTCGGTGCCGGCCACCATCGCCAGCCTCGCCAGTCTGGCGACGTTTTTGATGCCGTTGATTGCGTTGCTGCTGGCCTATGACGCCATCGTCGGCGAGGACGAGAGCGGCACGTTGCTGCTGTTGCTGACCTACCCGTTGGGTCGCGGGCAGATTTTGCTCGGCAAGTTTGTCGGCCACGGATTGATCCTGGCGCTGGCGACATTGATCGGTTTCGGCTGCGCCATGCTGGCCATCGCGGTGCTGGTGGACGATGTCGAACTGAGCCTGCTGCTTTGGGCCTTTGGCCGGTTCATGGCGTCGTCGACGTTGCTGGGCTGGGGGTTTCTGGGATTGGCCTATGTGTTGAGCAGTGTGTCGGCCGAGAAGTCCACCGCAGCCGGTCTGGCGCTGGGCGTGTGGTTCTTCTTCGTGCTGGTGTTCGACCTCGCACTGCTGGCGCTGTTGGTGCTCAGCGAAGGGCAGTTCAACCCCAAAGTGCTGCCCTGGTTACTGCTGCTCAACCCCGCCGACATCTATCGCCTGATCAACCTCTCCGGTTTCGAGCCCGGCGCCAGTACCGCGGGTGTGCTGACGCTGGGCAGCGATTTGCCGATGCCGGGCTCGATGCTCTGGCTGTGCCTGTCGCTGTGGGTGGCGGTGCCATTGGGCTCGGCCTGGCTGTTGTTTCGTCGCCGGGCGACATGAATTTTTACTTTGGTATTTTGGGAGTAGTTAACGATGAATGGGTTTTATCTGACGACGATGCGCGCGGTGGCGGGCCTGATGATGTGCCTGTTTCTGACGGCTTGCGACAACCCGGCGCAAGCCACTTACAGCGACGCGGCCACGGCCTTTCATCCCAGTGATGAATGCCATGTCTGCGGGATGATCATCGACGGATTCCCCGGGCCCAAGGGCGAGGTGGTCGAGCGGTCCGGGGTCAAGAAGTTCTGCTCCACGGCGGAAATGATCGGTTGGTGGTTGCAGCCGGAAAATCATCATGGCGATGCAAGACTGTATGTCCACGACATGGGCCGCAGCCCTTGGATCGCGCCGGATGACGCTCAGCTGATCGATGCCAAGGATGCGTTCTACGTGGTCGGCACCCAACTCAAGGGCGCCATGGGCGTAGTGCTGGCGTCGTTCTCCAATCGCGAGGCCGCTGAGAAACTTGCCGCTGAACAGGGCGGTCGCTTGCTGCGATTCAGCGAGATCACTCCGGCGCTGTTGCAGCAGCACTAACGCCGTCGAAAAATCCTGATCGCCGTCAAGTCGTTTTTTTTCCTCCTGCTCAAAGATAGGGGCTGGCAATGTCCCCCAGTGCTGGCATCCGTGATGCCCAGGAGTAAATGATGAAAACCGAGTTTCAGGATCGCTTGGCGGTGGTCACGGGTGCCAGCTCCGGAATTGGTCTGGCTCTGTGCGCCGCGCTGTTGCCGCGCGGGGTCAAGGTGTTGGCGATGTCTCGGACCCTCGGTGAATTGCCGGCGTTGCAGCAGATCTACGGCGAGCGGTTGCAGTGGTTTGCCGGGGATGTCACGAGTCAGCAGGACCTGCGCGAGCTGGCCGAGTGCGCGGCGGCGATTGGCCCCGTGGATTATCTGGTGCCCAACGCGGGCATCGCCGAAATGGCTGACAGCCTGGATATGCAGGCCTTTCAGCGTCAGTGGGCGGTTAACGGTGCCGGGGCGTTGAATACGCTGGCGGCGTTGCGCGGTGAATTGGCGAACCCGGCGTCGGTGGTGTTTGTCGGGAGTTTTCTGACCGGTTCGAGTTTTCCGGGGTTGGCTGCGTGCATTGCCAGCAAGGCTGCCTTGGCGGCTCAGGCGCGGACGTTGGCGGTGGAGTTTGCGCGTTTTGATGTGCGGATTAATCTGGTTTCGCCGGGGCCGACGGCGACCTCGATGTGGGACAACCTGGGGTTGAGCGATGGGGAGCTTGGCGATGTTGCCGACACGCTGGGTAAACGTCTGTTGCCGGGGCATTTTCTTGATGCGGCGGCGGTGGCCAATGTGATTGTTTTTCAGCTGTCGCAGGGGGCTCGGGGTGTTTATGGGCAGGATTGGAAGGTTGATAACGGGTACACGTTGGGCTGAAGGGTAAATATTTACTTCGGGGTGCATATCCGTTGCTGCGGTAACGGCTGCTTGCGGTTCCGCCCTTACGGCGGGTCACTTTGGAAAAGCGCCAAAGTAACCAAAACGCTTTGGCCCCTGACGTACGGCCCTTCGCCTAGGCTCAGGGTACCCTCGCTCCGGTCCTGCTCCGTGGGCCCGCCGCCATCGGCCATCCATGGCCGGGGGCGGCTACCGCGGCATCCTTGCCGCGGTGCCCACTGCGCAGAACCTGCGCTCGGCCTTCCGACGGGGCAGATCAAGATCAACAGCAAGATCAACAGCCCGGCGTTGTATCTGTGGGAGCGAGCCTGCTCGCGAAAGATGTCTGGACACCGCGTTCATTCAGACAGCACGCGTTATCGTTCACGTCTTTCGCGAGCAGGCTCGCTCCCACAGGGGATTGCGTGAAACACCCCATCAGTTGTGTGCAACTTTTGGGGGGCGACCCGTTTGTGGGAACAATCATCCGGTATATCGCCTCATTTGCCCCACGTCGTCGGGCAACCGGTGCAGCCCTCCATATTCGCATCCTGAAAATTCGCATAGTGCTGCCGTGCGCCGCTCAGATTCGCCTGTTCCAAATTGCTTTCCCCCAACTTGGCCTCTTGCAGATTGGCATCACTAAGATTGGCCCCCTTGAGGTCGGCCTTGCTCAACCAGGTCATTTCCAGATCCGCAGCCCGCAGATTGGCGTTGTGCAATTTGGCCCCGGACAGGCGGGCAAATTGCAGGTAAGCGCCACCGAGGTTGGCATCCTGAAATTGTGCACCCTGGGCGAACATCCCCCAGCCCTGAATCGCCATCAGGGTTGCCCCGGTGAAGTCGGCCAGGCGCAGGTTGCTTTGTTGCAGACTGGCGCGGGTCAGGTTGGCGCCCTGTAATCGGGCTTTTTCCAGGTTGGCGAGATCGAGTCGGGCGTGGCGCAGGTCGGCATTGCGCAGGTCGGCACCGCTGAGGTTCATGCTGCGCAGGTCCTGATTGCTCAGGTTCGCGCCTTTGAGATCGGCGCCGGGGCATTGGCTGTGTTGGGCGACGGTGCAGCCGTTGATGATGAACGGGGTGTCTTCGCCGTCGTCGGTGGCGTGAGCCAAAGGCAGTGTCAACATAAGGAATAAGGGAAGGTATTTCATTGCAGGTCCTCGAAATATGGAGGGCAGCTGGATACACACAAAACCTGTGGCTAGGGAGCTTTTCGGCGAGGGGGTTTATCGGAATGCCGCACCACCCCGTTCGGCTGCGAAGCAGTCGTTAATCCAGGCAACTCGGTGTTCCTGGAAAATGTAGGGGGCCGCTTCGCGACCCAACGGGGGTAAACCCCCTCGCCACAAAAGCCCCCTCACCACAGGAGGTGGCGGATTACTTCTGCGCCGTCTTGTTATCCCAGCTCGGAATCTTGAACACCCAGAACGATCCGCCCTGAGCCACCGGTTTGGTCAGCTCGGCCATGTCACCGCCCCACAACGGCACCGCGCCGCCGTAACCGACGGTCACACCGACGTACTGCTCGCCGTCCTGTTCCCAAGTGATCGGTGGCGAGACGATGCCGCTGCCGGTCTGGAACTTCCACAGCTGCGCGCCGGTTTTCGCATCGAAGGCCTTGAGGAAACCGTCGCCGGTACCGGTGAATACCAGGTTGCCCTTGGTTGCCAGCACGCCGGCCCACAGTGGCAGTGCTTCTTTGTGCTCCCAGACCACTTTGCCGGTGGTGGGGTTCATCGCGCGCAGGCTGCCGACGTGATCGTCGTACATGCGCTTGATGCGGAAACCCATGCCCAGGTAAGCCGAGCCTTTTTTGTAGTTGACCTCTTCGGTCCAGTATTCCTCCTTCCAGTGGTTGCCCGGAATGTAGAACAGCCCGGTGTCCTGGCTGTAGGCCATCGGGTTCCAGTTCTTGCCACCGAGGAACGGCGGCGAAACCTCCACTGGCTTGCCCTTGGTCTCACCGGGCAACGGTTTGGCCGGACGCTGGCCCGGATTCTCCACCGGCTTGCCGGTCTTGAGATCGATGTGGCTGGCCCAAGTGATGTTGTCGACGAAGGGAAATGCGTTCTGCAATTTGCCGTTGTTGCGATCGACCACGTAGAAGAAACCGTTGCGGTCCGCATGGCCGGTGGCCTTGACCGTTTTGCCGTCCTTGTCCTTGTAGTCGAACAGCACCAGCTCGTTGTTGCCGGAGAAATCCCAGGCATCGTTCGGGGTGTGCTGGTAGAACCATTTCACCTCGCCGGTGCTCGGATCGACGCCGACCTGGCCCGAGGTGTAGAGGCTGTCGTAATCGTGAGGATTGCCGTCCTTGGAGGTCCGAGCCCAAGTATTCCAAGGGCCAGGATTGCCGGCGCCGACGATGATGGTGTTGGTTTCCGGATCGAAACTGGCGCTTTGCCAAGGGGCACCGCCGCCGTGGCTCCAGGCTTCGACCTTGCCGGTTTCGGTGGTCGGGTCATCCGGCCAGGACGGCGCCTTGACGTCGCCGGTCGTGGTGCTGTCCTTACCGTTCAACCGGCCCATATGACCCTCGACGAAGGGCCGCATCCAGACCTCTTCACCCGTGTCGGGATCGCGGGCGAAGAGTTGCCCGACCACGCCGAACTCATCACCGGAGCTGCCGTGAATCAGCAGCACTTTGCCGGTGGTTTTGTCTTTGATCAGCACCGGGGCGCCGGTCATGGTGTAGCCGGCGGCGTGATCACCGAATTTCTTGTTCCACACCACTTTGCCGGTGTTCTTGTCCAGGGCGACCAGCCGCGCGTCGAGGGTGCCGAAGTAGATTTTGTCGCCAAAGATCGCCGCGCCGCGATTGACCACGTCGCAGCACGGACGAATGTTGTCCGGCAGGCGATGGTTGTACGTCCACAAGCGCTTGCCGGTCTTGGCGTCCAGGGCAAATACCCGCGAATAGGAACCGGTGACGTACACCACGCCGTCGCTGACGATGGCCTGGGATTCCTGGCCGCGCTGCTTCTCATCGCCAAACGAGTAGGACCAGGCCGGGGTCAGCTTGAACACGTTCTTGTCATTGATCTGGGCCAACGGGCTCCAGCGTTGGGCGTTGGTGCCCATGCCGTATTGCAGCACGTCCTTGGTGGTCAGGTGATCGTTGGCGATGTCTTCCCAACTCACATTGCGGGTGGGAGTGGCCGGTGCCGTCGCGCCGTAGCTGACAGCACTCAGGGACAGGCTGCCCACCAGCAGAAAAGCCTGCACGGCGATAGACAGCGGGGAAAGGGCGGGTAGCGATCTTATTGTCATGGTTGCAGTTCCCAGTGGAGGTTTTGGCCTGCACAGGGTGGTGTGCCCGACGTGTTGGCGGATACGGAAAAAGTCCCGCTGTTGCCGGGAATACTTCCCGTACGGCACCTGATTTAGGTGTGCGCCACAAGCCCTACTACCAAGGAACTAGACGGCGGCCACCAAAGCAGCATGGGGCTTGCGCGAAGCCGTTCCTAAGATGGGTGCCATAGCCTCTTCAAAGAGGTTTTGCGTGCAATCAAGAGGGCATAACAATGACAACAAGACGCAACGCCTTGCTCGTTGCCGGTTTGCTGGCCGGCTTTATCAGTGCAGGTTCTGTCTGGGCCCATGGCAACGTGGTCCCACAGGCTGTCGCCACCGCGGGCCTGACCTCGATCAAGGACGCTGGCGTACCGGTTGATGCCGATGGTTGGGCTGCGGTGAACCCTTATCGCACCACCCCGGAACACGATAAGGCCGTGGAAATCGGCTCTTCGGCGTACAACCAGAACTGTGCGGCCTGCCATGGCCTGGAAGCCAAGTCCGGCGGCATCGCCCCCGATTTGCGCCTGCTCGATGTCGGCGAGGCGGGTGATGAATGGTTCGTCGAACGCGTGCGCCACGGCGCGGTGCGTGACGGCCGGGTGTACATGCCGAAGATGGCCGATTACCTGAGCCAGGAAGCTTTGTGGGCGGTCCGCACTTACCTGGATACCGTTCGCGTCGAGGAATAACCCATGCGCCTGTTCGCTGTGTTGATCAGCGCTGTGTTGCTGTGCTGCCAGGCAGTGCAGGCGCAGGTCCGTACCTATGACGAAATGATCGCCGCCGGGGAACTGAAAGTGGCGGTCTACAAGGACTTCGCCCCTTACAGTTTTGAACACGACGGCCAGGCCCGGGGCGTTGATGTCGAACTTGCCGAGGCGTTGGCCAAGGCCCTTGGCGTGCGCCTGAGGTTGATTTGGGCGCCGGCCGGCGAGAAGCTCGATGACGACCTGCGCGATTACATCTGGCGTGCCAGTCAGTTGCACGATCTGCAACTGGCCGACCTGATGATGCGCGTGCCATACGATCGCGCCTACGCGCAGAAGCGCAATGAACTGGGCGAGCTGGAAAACGGCCATGTGGTGATGTTCGGCCCGTACCAGAACGAACAATGGCAGGTTGCTTATGATCGCCGCCGACTGGACAAAGTCGCTAGCGTCGCGGTGTTCGAGCACCACCCGATCGGCGTCGAAGTCGACAGCGTGCCGTCGTTCTACCTGACCTCGGTGTTCAACGGCATGCTCGCCGGCAAAACCCACCACTATCCCGGCGTACCCCAGGCTTTTGCCGCCATGAAGGCCGGTGAAGTCGATGCCGTCATGGCCATGCGCGGGGAGATCGACTGGCAGGTTCATGAAGCCAACGACCCGCAAGTGGCGCTGGCGGAAAACGCCTACCCGAACATGGGCAAGCAGCTGTGGGAGATCGGCATGGCGGTGCATGAAAGCAACCGTCAACTGGCCTATGCCGTGGAAGAGGCGCTGGAAACCCTGATTCGCGAGGGCTCGGTCAAGACCATTTATGGCCATTACGGCCTGCGCTATGACGTGCCTGAGATGTATCAACAGTGAACTGGCGAGCGGCTTGTCTGTTGGCCTGTTGGTTACCCATCGCCGCGCACGCGGTGGACATCGACCCGGGCAAAGACCCGGTGCCGTCGGTGATGTGGGCCTTTTATCACAAGCAAATGCTCGGGGATGCGCCGTTCGTGTTCGACGATCGGGTCAAGCTGCTGGCGCCGCCGTTCGCCGAAGACGCCCGGCAGGTGCCACTGGAAATTGACGCGCGGGCGTTCAAGGGCGAAGTGGTGAAAATCCTCGCCTGGGCCGAGCTCAACCCTTTGCCGAAAATCGTCGATTTCCAGCCGCTGGACCGCGTGCTGCCCTGGCTGTCGATTCGTATCCGCATTGAGCAGGCCACGCCGTTGCGTGCGGCGGTACTGACCCGTGATGGGGTGTGGCACGTCGGCTCGACGCTGATCGATGCGGCGGGCGGTGGTTGCACGGCGCCGAGCGTGGTACGCACTCAGCCGGGCTGGGAGGAGCACATCGGCGAAGTGCTGGGCGGTCGATATCCCCGTGGTGAGTTCAGCCGAGTGCGCATGCAGGTGGCGCACCCGATGGACAATGGCATGGTCAGCGGCATCCCGGAATTCTTCATCAGTCATGCCGAACTGCGGGATCAGAACGATCAATTGCTGGCCCGTCTTGAGCTGTTTCCCGCGGTCAGTGAAAACCCCAACCTGGCCTTCGATATCGAAGGGGCAGGGCAGACGCGCCTGATGCTGCGCGACAACAGCGGCAATCAATTCGATGCGGCCATACCCTGACCCAAAGGAGCGCGTGATGCGCTGGATGCTGCTGTTGTTCATGAGCCTGAGCCTGCCGGTTCTGGCCGAACTCGACTACTCACTCAAGCCCCGGCAGATCGCCGAAGACACCTGGCTGCTGGAGGGCAGCACCGACAATTTCGCCAAGGCCAACGGCGGCAACATCGTCAATACCGGGTTCATCGTCACCGAGCAGGGGGTGGTGGTGATCGACACCGGGCCGTCCAAACGCTACGGCGAAGCGATGCGCAAGGCAATCGCCGCGACCACCGACAAACCGGTGATCGAGGTGCTGCTGACCCATCATCATCCTGATCATGTGCTCGGCAACCAGGCCTTCAGTGATGTGCCGATCAGCGCGTTGGCCGGCACCACCGAGCTGTTGCATCAGCAGGGCGACGCCATGGCCGAGAACATGTATCGCCTGGTGGGCGACTGGATGCGTGGCACCGAAGTGGTGTTGCCGACCCGGACGCTGATACCGGGCGTGCGAAGTTTTGGGAATCACGATCTGCGCCTGCTGGACCTGGGTGGGCACACAGGCGCGGATCTGGCTATTCTCGACCAGAAAACCGGCGTGTTGTTTGCCGGGGACCTGGTGTTTTACCAGCGGGCCCTGACCACGCCCAACAGTCCGGGGCTGTCGGTGTGGCTGGCGGACATCGCCACGCTTCAAGGCCTGCCGTGGACGCTGATCGTCCCCGGCCATGGACCGGTCGCCAGGGATCAACAGCCGTTCGAACAGATGCGCGACTACCTGACCTGGCTCGATCAGCTCATGCGCGACGGCGCCGCCAATGGCAGTGATATGGCCGAGATGATCCGCAGCCCCATTCCCGAACGGTTTGCCGGGATCAGCCTGAGTCGTTACGAGCTGATCCGCAGCGTCAGCCATCTGTATCCGCGCTACGAGCGCGCACAAATGACCCGTGTCGATTCCGCCGCGAACAGGCAATGATCGTTCCCACGCTCCCGCGTGGGAATGCCTCAAGGGACGCTCCGCGTTCCAGCTTTCGAAAGGGGCGCGGAGCGTCCCGGGCTGCATTCCCACGCAGAGCGTGGGAACGATCAGTCAGCACTCATCTCATCCGACCCGGTACTAAGGAACTAGCAATCTCAGCACTGCGGGCAATTGTTCCAAGGGCGGCGGCGCCCAAGAATCTGCACCAGACCGGGAAAATTTCCCGGGTATAACAAAAACTGCAGAGGTAGCCGTCATGACCCAACCCGCACGTCGCCAACCCTTCGTCTTGAGTGTGCTGCTCAGTGCCATGCTGTTGTCTGGCTCGGCATTGGCCGGCGTCACTGATCAAGACATCCTCCAGGATCCCAAGAACCCGGGGCAGATCGTCACTAACGGTCTGGGCGTCCAGGGTCAGCGTTACAGCCCGCTGGACACGCTCAACGTTAACAACGTGAAGGACTTGCGGCCAGTCTGGGCATTCTCCTTCGGCGGTGAAAAACAACGCGGTCAGCAAGCACAGCCGATGATCAAGGACGGCGTGATGTACTTGACCGGTTCCTACTCGCGGGTGTTTGCGGTGGATGCGCGCACCGGCAAGAAGCTCTGGCAATACGATGCTCGCCTGCCCGATGACATCCGTCCTTGCTGCGACGTGATCAACCGGGGTGTCGCGCTGTATGGCGACCTGGTGATCTTCGGCACCCTCGACGCCAAGCTTGTGGCCTTGAACAAGGACACCGGCAAAGTTGTCTGGAGCAAGAAAGTCGCCGACCACAAGGAAGGCTATTCCATCAGTGCCGCGCCGTTGGTGATCAACGGCAAACTGATCACCGGTGTCGCCGGTGGCGAGTTCGGGGTGGTAGGCAAAATCGAAGCCTACGACCCGAAAAACGGCAGCCTGCTGTGGAGCCGTCCCACCGTCGAAGGCCACATGGGCTACACCTACAAGGACGGCAAAGCGGTAGAGAACGGCATCTCCGGCGGTGAAGCAGGCAAGACCTGGCCCGGCGATCTCTGGAAAACCGGCGGCGCCGCCCCTTGGCTGGGCGGTTACTACGACCCGGAAACCAACCTGCTGCTGTTCGGCACCGGCAACCCGGCGCCATGGAACTCGCACCTGCGTCCTGGCGACAACCTCTACTCGTCGTCGCGTCTGGCGCTCAACCCGGACGACGGCACCATCAAGTGGCACTTCCAGAGCACGCCTCACGACGGCTGGGACTATGACGGCGTGAACGAGTTGGTCTCGTTCAACTACACCGAAGGCGGCAAAGAGATCAAAGCCGCCGCCACCGCTGACCGCAACGGTTTTTTCTACGTGCTGGACCGCACCAACGGCAAATTCATTCGCGGCTTCCCGTTCGTGGACAAGATCACCTGGGCCACCGGCCTGGATAAAGAGGGACGGCCGATCTACAACGAAGCCAGCCGCCCAGGTGCTCCCGGCACCGAAGCCAAAGGCAGTTCGGTGTTCGTAGCCCCTGCGTTCCTCGGCGCGAAAAACTGGATGCCGATGGCTTACAACAAAGACACCGGATTGTTCTATGTGCCGTCCAACGAATGGGGCATGGACATCTGGAACGAAGGCATCGCCTACAAGAAAGGCGCGGCGTTCCTCGGTGCCGGTTTCACTATCAAACCGCTGAATGAAGACTACATCGGCGTGTTGCGCGCCATCGACCCGAAAACCGGCAAGGAAGTCTGGCGCCACAAGAACTTCGCGCCGCTGTGGGGCGGGGTGCTGACCACCAAGGGCAACCTGGTGTTCACCGGCACGCCTGAAGGCTTCCTGCAGGCGTTCAATGCCAAGACCGGCGAGAAAGTCTGGGAATTCCAGACCGGTTCCGGCGTACTCGGCTCGCCTGTGACCTGGGAAATGGACGGTGAACAGTACGTCTCGGTGTTGTCCGGCTGGGGCGGTGCTGTACCGCTGTGGGGCGGCGAAGTGGCCAAGCGCATCAAGGACTTCAACCAGGGCGGCATGCTCTGGACGTTCAAGCTGCCGAAAGACCTGGTGGCCAAGCACTGATACCTGCCACTGATCGTTCCCACGCAGAGCGTGGGAACGATCAAGACTGTGGCGCTCCAATCGCGAGCAAGCTCAGCTCCTACTACCAAATAACGAGAGTCCTCCTGCCAACGGCGCATTCGTCTGGCGCGCAGGGCTCTCTACTATCGGTTCATCGCCTGTTTGCCCGACAGGCATCGACCCAGACAGAGGCCCACCATGATCTACGCACAACCTGGCACACCTGGCGCCGTCGTTACGTTCAAACCGCGCTACGGCAATTTCATCGGCGGCGAGTTCGTTGCCCCGGTCAATGGTGAGTACTTCACCAACTCTTCGCCAGTTACCGGTGAAGTGATCGCCGAATTCCCGCGCTCCAGCGCCGCCGACATCGAGAAAGCCCTCGACGCCGCGCATGCCGCCGCTGACGCCTGGGGCAAGACCTCGGCGCAGGACCGCTCTCTGGTGCTGCTGAAAATCGCCGACCGCATCGAGCAGAACCTGGAAATCCTTGCCGTCACCGAAACCTGGGACAACGGCAAGGCTGTGCGCGAAACCCTGAATGCCGACGTGCCATTGGCCGCCGACCATTTCCGTTACTTCGCCGGTTGCATCCGCGCTCAAGAGGGCGGCGCCGCCGAGATCAACGAGCTGACCACCGCCTATCACTTCCACGAGCCGCTGGGCGTGGTCGGACAGATCATCCCGTGGAACTTCCCGCTGCTGATGGCCGCCTGGAAACTCGCCCCGGCCCTGGCCGCCGGTAACTGCGTGGTACTCAAGCCTGCCGAGCAGACGCCGCTGTCGATCATGGTCTTCGCCGAGCTGATCGCCGATTTGCTGCCACCTGGCGTGCTGAACATCGTTCAGGGTTTCGGTCGTGAAGCCGGTGAGGCGCTGGCCACCAGCAAGCGCATCGCCAAGATTGCTTTTACCGGTTCCACTCCGATTGGCGCGCACATCATGAAATGCGCGGCCGAGAACATCATTCCAAGCACCGTTGAACTGGGCGGCAAGTCGCCGAACATCTTCTTCGAAGACATCATGCAAGCCGAGCCGCAGTTCATCGAGAAGGCTGCCGAAGGCTTGGTGCTGGCGTTCTTCAACCAGGGCGAAGTCTGCACCTGTCCTTCCCGCGCCTTGGTGCAGGAGTCGATCTACGACGACTTCATGAAAGTGGTGATGAAGAAGATCGTCAAGATCAAGCGCGGCAACCCGCTGGACACCGAAACCATGGTCGGCGCCCAGGCGTCCGAGCAGCAATACGACAAGATTCTCTCGTACCTGACAATTGCCCAGGAGGAGGGCGCCGAGCTGCTCACCGGCGGCGCGGCCGAGCGTCTTGAGGGCGACTTGTCGACGGGTTATTACATCCAGCCGACCCTGCTCAAGGGCCACAACAAAATGCGCGTGTTCCAGGAAGAAATCTTTGGCCCGGTGGTGGGTATCACCACCTTCAAGGACGAAGCCGAAGCCCTGGCGATTGCCAACGACAGCGAGTTTGGCCTCGGCGCCGGTCTGTGGACCCGCGACATCAACCGCGCCTACCGCATGGGCCGGGCGATCAAGGCCGGGCGTGTCTGGACCAACTGCTACCACCTGTACCCGGCCCACGCCGCGTTCGGTGGCTACAAGAAGTCCGGTGTTGGCCGTGAAAACCACAAGATGATGCTCGACCACTATCAGCAGACCAAGAACCTGCTGGTGAGCTACGACATCAACCCGATGGGGTTCTTCTAGTCCTACTCCGGTACCTGTGGCGAGGGAGCTTGCTCCCGCTCGACGGCGCAGCCGTCGCAATCCCGGAACCCCCGGTGTGCCTGATGCACCGGGTTGTCGGGAATGGGGTCGCTTCGCGACCCAGCGGGAGCAAGCTCCCTCGCCACACTGTTTTGTGTAATGCCTGCACCTTCTAATACCCCCTACCAATGCACGCCGCCACCTCGTTCGAAAGTAGCATTCGAGTGCCTGGCGCCCCGTGCATTAATGGCTTTACCGGAATCGTCCGGCATAAGAAGAGGATTGACCCATGTGGACTAAACCCGCGTTTACCGATCTGCGCATTGGCTTCGAAGTGACGATGTATTTCGCCAACCGCTGATTGTTCACCCGGCCAGCTGTTGCGTTGGCCGGGCCTGCCTTCTGGAGCATTGCCCATGCACATTCGCGTTCTCGGATCCGCCGCTGGCGGTGGTTTTCCGCAATGGAATTGCAACTGCCGCCAGTGCGCCGCGATGCGCAATGGCAGCCTGCGGGCCCAACGCCGCACCCAGTCCTCTATTGCCCTGAGCGACAACGGTGTGGATTGGGTGCTGTGCAATGCTTCACCGGACATTCGCGCGCAACTCGAGAGTTTCGCGCCGCTGCAACCGGCGCGCCGGTTGCGCGATACCGCGATCGCCGGCGTCGTCCTGCTGGACAGCCAGATCGACCATTGCACCGGCCTGTTGAGTCTGCGCGAAGGCTGCCCGCATCAGGTCTGGTGCACCGAACGGGTCCATGAAGACCTGAGTAGCGGCTTCCCGTTGTTCACCATGCTCAAGCATTGGAATGGCGGGCTGCAGTGGCAACCGGTCGGGCTCGACCGCGAGCCCTTCAGCATCCCGGCGTGTGCACACCTGAGGTTTCGCGCGATCCCCTTGGTCAGCAACGCACCGCCGTACTCGCCCAATCGCGGCAATCCGCAGCCGGGCGACACCATTGGTTTGTTTATCGAAGACCGGCGCAGCGGTGCTTCGCTGTTCTACGCGCCGGGCCTGGGACAGGTCGACGATGAGGTGCTGAGCTGGATGCAACGCGCCGATTGCCTGTTGCTGGACGGCACCTTGTGGCGCGACGACGAGATGCGAGTCTGCGAGGTCGGCCAGAACCTGGGCAGTGAAATGGGTCACCTGTCGCAAAGCGGCCCCGGCGGCATGCTCGAAATCCTTGAAGGCTTCACCCGCCAGCGCAAGGTGCTGATCCACATCAACAACACCAACCCGATCCTCGATGAAGACTCCGCCGAGCGAGCGCTGCTGGAGCGGCGCGGGATCGAAGTGGCCTATGACGGCATGAGTATTGAGTTGTAGCGGAGGGCCCCTTCGCGAGCAAGCCCGCTCCCACAGGGGATCTCCACTGGACACAAAATGTGTGAACAACAGAGAACCAATGTGGGAGCGGGCTTGCTCGCGAAGGCGCCAGACTAGACACCGCAGCGCTACCAGGAGAACACAATGACTGACCAAGCGATGTCCCCCACCGAATTCGAAGCAGCCCTGCGCGCCAAAGGCGCCTATTACCACATCCATCATCCATTCCACCAAGCCATGTACGCCGGCCGATCAACCCGCGAGCAGATTCAGGGCTGGGTCGCCAATCGCTTCTACTACCAGGTGAACATCCCCCTGAAGGACGCGGCGATTCTCGCCAACTGCCCGGACCGCGACGTGCGCCGGGAGTGGCTGCAACGAATTCTCGACCACGACGGTGCACCCGGCAGTGAAGGCGGCATCGAAGCCTGGCTGCGGCTGGGCGAAGCGGTGGGGCTGGATCGCGAGCAAATCCTTTCACAGGAACTGGTGCTGCCCGGTGTCCGTTTCGCCGTCGACGCCTACGTCAATTTCGCCCGTCGCGCCTGTTGGCAGGAAGCCGCCAGCAGTTCGCTGACCGAACTGTTTGCACCACAGATCCACCAATCCCGGCTCGATGCCTGGCCGGCCCATTACCCGTGGATCGACGTCGGCGGTTATGACTATTTCCGTACTCGCCTGAGTCAGGCGCGACGGGATGTCGAGCATGGCTTGCGCATCACCCTCGCGCATTACGTCACGGTCGAAGGCCAGCAACGCATGCTGGAAATCCTGCAATTCAAGCTCGACGTGCTGTGGAGCATGCTCGACGCCATGAGCATGGCCTACGAACTGGAGCGCCCGCCGTATCACACCGTCACCACGGAACAGGTCTGGCATCGGGGGATTGCCCTGTGAGCCTGATCAACCGCGAACAATCACTGTCGCTGCGCCAGGGCTTTCGTCTGCAGTGGGAGCCGCGTCAGGACTGTCACGTGCTGCTGTACCCCGAAGGCATGATCAAACTTAACGACAGTGCCGGGCAGATCCTCGATCTGGTAGACGGCCAGCGCAGCGTTGCGGCGATCATTGATCAACTGTCCGCGAATTTCCCCGGCGTACCGGGGATCGACGAAGATGTGCTGGCGTTTCTGGAGGTGGCCCATGCTCAATTCTGGATCGAGTGACTCGCGTCCGGGTCCGCCGCTGTGGCTGTTGGCGGAGTTGACTTACCGTTGCCCGCTGCAATGCCCGTATTGCTCCAACCCGCTGGACTTTGCCCAATCTGGCGAAGAGTTGAGCACCGAAGAGTGGATCCGGGTGTTCCGCGAAGCCCGGGAGATGGGCGCCGCGCAGTTGGGCTTTTCCGGCGGCGAGCCGTTGGTAAGACAGGACCTGGCCGAACTGATCAAGGCCGCCCGGGACATGGGTTACTATACCAACCTGATCACCTCGGGCATTGGCTTGACCGAACAGAAAGTCCGCGATTTCAAGGTCGCGGGCCTGGACCATATCCAGATCAGCTTCCAGGCCGCCGACGAAGCGGTGAACAACATGCTCGCCGGTTCGCGCAAGGCCTTCGCCCAGAAACTCGCCATGGCCCGAGCGGTGAAAGCCCAGGGCTATCCGATGGTGCTGAACTTTGTCACCCATCGGCACAACATCGACCAGATCGCGCAGATCATCGACTTGTGCCTGGAGCTGGAAGCAGATTTCGTCGAATTGGCGACGTGCCAGTTTTACGGTTGGGCCGAGCTCAACCGCGTCGGCCTGTTGCCCACGCGTGAACAATTGCAGCGTGCCGAGCGCATCACCAACGAATACCGCGAGCGTCTTGAAGCACAGGGCCACCCGTGCAAGTTGATCTTCGTCACCCCGGATTACTACGAAGAACGCCCCAAGACCTGCATGAACGGCTGGGCCAATCTGTTTCTCGACATCACCCCCGACGGCACGGCATTGCCTTGCCACAGCGCCCGCCAGTTGCCGGTGCAGTTTCCCAACGTGCGCGAGCACAGCATCGAGCACATCTGGACTGATTCTTTCGGTTTCAACCGCTTTCGTGGCGATGACTGGATGAAGGAGCCGTGCCGCTCCTGCGATGAAAAGCACAAGGATCTGGGCGGCTGCCGCTGTCAGGCATTCATGCTGACCGGCGACGCCGCCAACGCTGACCCGGTGTGCAGCAAATCCCCGCACCACGGTGTGATTCTCAAGGCCCGCGAGGAAGCCGAGGCGCCGGGGCTGGGTATGGAACACCTGACGTTACGCAACGAGAAGGCTTCGCGATTGATCTACCGCGGATGAATCAAACAACACAAATCCCCTGTGGGAGTGAGCCTGCTCGCGATAGCGGTCTTCCAGCCACCATTGATGCTGCCTGACACTCCGTCATCGCGAGCAGGCTCACTCCCTCAGGGGATTTGCGGTGGACACAGGATTTGAGTACACCAGCCGTGCTACCCATTGGTCTGATTGCATTCACCACCGGATGGTTTAGTGTGGGCATTACCTTCCAAAACAATAAAAACAGGCTTTCCAATGAGCCAGAGTCTCAGTCAACTGCGTAAATTCGTTTCCCCTGAAATCATCTTTGGTGCCGGCTGCCGGCACAACGTCGGCAATTGCGCCAAAACCTTTGGTGCCCGCAAGGTGCTGCTGGTCAGCGATCCCGGTGTGATTGCCGCCGGTTGGGTCGCCGATGTCGAGGCCAGCCTGCAGGCCCAGGGCATCGAGTACGTCCTGTACAGCGCGGTCTCGCCCAACCCGCGGGTCGAAGAAGTGATGCTCGGCGCCGATCTGTACCGGGAAAACCATTGCGATGTGATCGTGGCCGTCGGTGGCGGCAGCCCGATGGATTGCGGCAAAGGCATCGGCATTGTCGTCGCCCATGGGCGCAGCATTCTCGAATTCGAAGGCGTGGACACCATCCGCGTCCCGAGCCCGCCGCTGATCCTGATTCCGACCACCGCCGGGACCTCGGCCGATGTCTCGCAATTCGTGATCATCTCCAACCAGCAAGAACGCATGAAATTCTCCATCGTCAGTAAGGCGGTGGTGCCGGACGTGTCGCTGATCGACCCGGAAACCACGTTGAGCATGGACCCGTTCCTGTCGGCCTGTACCGGCATCGATGCGTTGGTGCATGCCATCGAAGCGTTTGTGTCCACCGGTCACGGGCCGTTGACCGATCCCCACGCACTTGAAGCGATGCGCCTGATCAACGGCAACCTGGTGCAGATGATCGCCAACCCGCACGACATTGCCTTGCGCGAGAAAATCATGCTGGGCAGCATGCAGGCCGGGCTGGCGTTCTCCAACGCGATCCTCGGCGCGGTGCACGCCATGTCCCACAGCCTCGGTGGCTTTCTCGACTTGCCTCATGGGCTGTGCAACGCGGTGCTGGTGGAACACGTGGTGGCGTTCAACTACAGCTCGGCGCCCGAGCGCTTCAAGGTGATCGCCGAGACCTTTGGCATCGATTGCCGTGGCTTGAATCACCGTCAGATTTGCGGGCGTCTGGTCGAACACCTGATTGCGTTGAAACACGCCATCGGCTTCCACGAAACCCTCGGATTGCACGGGGTCAGCACCGCGGACATTCCGTTCCTGTCGCAACACGCCATGCACGACCCGTGCATCCTGACCAACCCGCGCGAGTCCAGTCAGCGTGATGTCGAGGTCGTCTATGGCGAAGCCCTCTGACGAACAGCAACGGGCGCTGGCGGGGTTACTGGGATTAGGCAGCCACTCGGCGCGCAAGAGTCATTACCCGGAACTGGCCGCGCGCCTCGACGAGCTGGAAGCCGAGCGCAATCGCTACAAATGGCTGTTCGAAAACGCGGTCCACGGGATCTTCCAGGCCAGCCTCCTGGAAGGCATGCGCGCCGCCAACCCGGCACTGGCGCGGATGCTCGGCTACGACAATCCCCAGGAAGTGCTGTTTTCGCTGGCTGATCTGGCGAGCAACCTGTTTGTCAACGGCGCGCAAGAGCTGGAAAACATCGGTGAAATGCTCAAGCGCGAGCGCAGTCTGCTTGGCTACGAAACCCAATTGCGGCGCAAGGATGGCAGCAGCGTCGACGTGTTGATGAACCTGTTGCTCAAGCCCGATCAGGAAGGGCTGGTGGAAGGTTTTGTCGCCGACATCACCGAACGCAAACTCGCCCAGCAGCGTCTTCAGCAACTCAACGACGAACTGGAGCAGCGCGTCACCGCGCGCACCGACGAGTTGCTGGAAGCCAACCGTAACCTGCAACAGCAAATCACCCAGCGTAAGCAGATTGCCCAAGCCTTGCGCGATGCCCGGGACGCCGCCGAGGCCGCCAACCGCAGCAAGGACAAATACCTCGCCGCCGCCAGTCATGACCTGCTGCAACCGCTCAATGCCGCTCGTTTGCTGATCTCGACCCTGCGCGAACGCAAGCTGCCCGACGTCGAACAGGTGCTGGTGGAGCGGACTCACCAGGCGCTCGAAGGGGCGGAGGATCTGCTCACCGATTTGCTGGATATTTCCCGGCTCGATCAGGCCGCGGTCAAACCGGATATTGCGCTGTATCGCCTCGACGAATTGCTCGCGCCGCTGGTGTCGGAGTTCCAGTCAGTGGCCCAGGCCGCAGGGTTGAACCTGCGGGTGCACATGGGCGATTACGCCATCAGCACCGACCTGCGCCTGATGACGCGGATCCTGCGCAACTTCCTCAGCAACGCCTGCCGCTACACCGACGAAGGCAGCATCCTGCTGGGGGCCAGGCGCCGGGGTGAAATGCTGCGTCTTGAAGTCTGGGACACCGGGCGGGGGATCGCGGCGGACCGACTGGATTCGATCTTCCTCGAGTTCAACCAACTGGACGTCGGCCGCGCCGCCGACCGCAAGGGCGTGGGCCTGGGGCTGGCCATCGTTGAGCGCATCGCCAAAATCCTCGGCTATAAAGTCGGGGTTCATTCGTTGCCGGGGCGCGGTTCGATGTTCAGCATCGACGTGCCGATTTCCCATGAGGTTCCGCTGCCGATCAGCCTGGCGGCACCACAACCCGGCACCGGAAATCCATTGCCCGGCCGGCGTTTGCTGGTACTGGACAACGAAGTGAGCATCCTCGAAAGCATGAGCGCGCTGCTCGGGCAATGGGGCTGCGAGGTGGTCACGGCCACCGATGAGTTCTCTGCACTGGCTGCGTTGCAGGGGCGAGCGCCGGAATTGATTCTGGCGGACTACCATCTCGATCACGGCGTGGTGGGCTGCGATGTGGTCAGGCATTTGCGCGAGCATTACCACCAGGCCATTCCGGCAGTGATCATCACTGCCGACCGCACGGATCAGTGTCGGCGCTCATTGCAGCGACTCGATGCACCGCTGCTGAACAAACCGGTGAAACCCGGCAAGTTGCGCGCGGTGCTGAGTCAGTTGCTGGGGTAGCGATAGTGCAGGCTGAAACCAAGTTCGGCTGACTCGCCTTGCTTCAGCAAACGCAATCCTCGCAACAGCGGCAGACCCGTGCCGCGCACGCTCCAGTTGACGATGCTGCCACCGAGTTCGGGGGCGAGGGTGAGGTGGGTGAATTCGTCTTCGAGTTCCAGAGTTATTGGCGTCATGTTGATTTTTACTAGCTCATTGAAAGGCTTTTGTGGCGAGGGAGCTTGCTCCCGCTCGGCTGCGAAGCAGTCGCAAATACAGGAAACTCGGACTGTCTGAAAAATTGCAGGGGGCCGTTGCGCGACCCAGCGGGAGCAAGCTCCCTCGCCACAGGGAGACCTCGCCAGCCAAGTCACATCATTCAAAGCTGGGTGATCAGCAATCGTTGAACAACGGCTCCGGCAAACCTTTCACCCCGGGATCGAGGGCGAATACACCGCCGGCCAGTGACTGTTCGTCATGGTCGTCGCCGGGTCGGATCGAGGTCACGAACAGGGTGTCCAGGCGACTGCCGCCGAAGGCGCACATGCTTGGTTTTTTCACCGGCACGGCGAGGGAACGGTCCAGCCGGCCGTCGGGAGTGAAACGGTGAATCAACCCGGCGTCATTGGCGCAAATCCAGTAGCAGCCTTCGGCATCGACCGCTGCGCCATCGGGACGACCAGCGAACTGATGCATGTCGACAAACAGCCGTCGGTTGGACGGTGTGCCACTGTCGGTGTCGTAATCGAAGGCCCAGATTTGCTGGACCAGAGGATGAGAGTCAGACAGGTACATCGTCCGCCCGTCCGGGCTGAAACCCAGACCGTTGGGCACGATAAACCCGCCGAGTTGCGCCTCGAGTCGCCCGTGTTGCCCGGTGCTGTAGCGGTAAAGCGCGCCGTCGGCAGCGTTGGCGCCCATGTTCAGCACCATGCTGCCGGCCCAGAAACGGCCCTGACGATCGCAGCGACCGTCGTTCAGGCGCATGTCTGTGCGGGCGTGTTCGACCGGCGCCAGGAGATTGCTGTCGAGGCTGCCATCGTTATGCGGGTGCAGATGAAAAAAACCGCTTTCCATCCCGGCAACCCAACCGCCATCGCGGTGACGTGCAATGCAGGCAAGCATCTGCGGTGCTCTCCAGGCGTGGACATGGCCGGTTTCGGCGCTCCAGCGCTGAAGTCCACCGGCAGGAATATCGACCCAATACAGGGCGTTTTCCTCGGGCACCCAGACCGGGCATTCACCGACTGCGTTGCGGGCATCGACGATCAATTCGGCTTGCATGACAGCTCATCCCCTCGGGTTTTTGTTGTCGGGATCCAGTGAGGTACGCGAGCTCAGTCGCCGAACGGGCCGGACGCGACAAACGCACCACCCTGGTAGACCCGAGCCGGGTCATCAGCGGCTGGCATCGGTTGGGCTTCGATTTTTTCGCGGAACACTTCGGAACTGTCCTGGGGTTCATAACCCAGGCAGGTGGCGAAACGGTTGTCCCACCAGACGTCCTTGTTGTCGGACATGCCGTAGACCACGGTGTGGCCGACATCAGGGGCGTACAGCGCGCATTCGAGCAATTGCGTCAGGTCGCCGAAGCTCAACCAGGTGCTCATCATTCGGCGGTTCAACGGTTCCGGGAACGAGGAGCCGATGCGCACGCTGACGGTCTCGATGCCGTAGCGGTCGAAGTAGAAACTGGCCATGTCTTCGCCATAGGACTTGGACAAACCGTAGTAGCTGTCCGGGCGGCGAGGGGAGTGGGCGTCGATCACTTCATCCTGCTTGTAGAAGCCGATCACGTGGTTGGAACTGGCGAAAATCACTCGCTTCACACCATGGCGGCGAGCGGCTTCATAAATGTGGAACACGCCGCAGATGTTGGCGCCGAGGATCTCTTCGAACGAGTGCTCCGTCGACACACCACCGAAATGCAGGATCGCGTCCACGCCTTCAACCAACTGATGGACTGCCTGCTTGTCTGCCAGATCGCAGGGCACGACCTCTTCACGGTCATCGATGGCCGGGGCGATGTCGGCGATGTCCGACAGGCGAATCACATTGGCGTAGGGCCGCAGGCGTTCGCGCAGGACTTTACCGAGGCCACCGGCGGCACCGGTCAGGAGGAGACGATTGAAAGGGGCTGGGGGAGTAGTGGTCATGGAAGTCCCTGATACGCAGTTATTGTTAGTTGTTGTAGGTTGTCGTATGACTGTGGCGAAGTATCGTTAGCCTTTCTGGTAGTTGTCAACGACACATCAATTGAAGTTGACGAAGGGTCCGGTCGCCCCGCAATCGATGTAGCAGCTGGCGAAGCCTGCGTCCGGCTGCGAAGCAGTCGTAAAATCAGCCGACGCGGTGCATCAGGAAAATCACGCTCGCAGGGTTTACGACTGCTTCGCAGCCGAACGCAGGCTTCGCCAGCTGCTACAAAGATCCGGCTTACAGCAACGAAAGCGGGTAGTTGATGATAATGCGGTTTTCGTCGAATTCATTGGTGCTGAAGTCCTTGCGGATCGACGCGTTACGCCATTTGACGTTGAGGTTCTTCAGCACACCGCTCTGTACGGTGTAAGCCAGTTCTGATTCGCGGCCCCATTCCTTGCCGTCGGTGATGGTGCCTGTGTGCACGTTATCGCCGCTGATGTAGCGGTTCATCATCGTCAGGCCGGGAATGCCGAGTGCCACAAAATTGTAGTCGTGACGCAGCTGCCAGGATCGTTCCTTGGCGTTGTCGTAGCTGGAGTTATAGCTGTCGTTGGCCAGGGTGCCGCCGCTGGTGCCGTTGACCCGCATCCAGGCATCGTCGCCGCTGAGTTTTTGCAGGCCGACAAAGAAGGTGTTGCCGCCGTATTTGGCCGAGAGCATGGCGAACGCGGTTTTGTTATCGAGCTCGCCGGCCAGGGCGCTGCCGTCTTCCTTGCCGATGAAGTAGCCAAGGTTGGCGCCGAGGGTCCAGTCGCCGATGGGCTGGCTGTGGCTCAGGTTGAAATACTGCTGCTGATAAATGTCGCTGAGTTGCGCGTACCAGACGCCGACCTGGGTGCGCTTCTCGTTGAATGCATATTCACCGCCACCAAAGTTGAAACGGTCCGAGGTGAAGGCCGCGGATTTGCCGTTCATGAACATGTCTTCCATGCTCGCATCGTTGCGCGGGCTGTTGGCGCGGAACTGGCCACCGTAGAGCGTCAGGCCACTGATCTCGGTGGACGTCAACTGACCACCGCGGAAGGTTTGCGGCAGGGAGCGGCCGTCGTCGGAGCGCAGGATCGGCAACACCGGCATCCATTCGCCGACCTTTAATTCGGTTTTCGAGACTTTAGCTTTCAACGCCACACCCAGGCGCCCGTAATTGTCGGCCGGGCGGCCGTCGTCATGAATCGGCAGCAACGAGGTGCCGCCCGTGCCTTTGCCACCGTCGAGTTTTTCCGAATACAGGCCCAGCACATCCAAGCCGAAACCGACGGGGCCTTGGGTGAATCCGGATTTGGCATCGAGGATGAAACTTTGCGTCCACTCTTCCGCCTTGCCCTGCGGGTAGGCCGGGTTGGTGAAGTTGCGGTTGATGTAGAAGTTGCGCAGGTTCAGCGTGGCTTTGGCGTCATCGACGAAACCTTCGGCATGGCTAGTCATGGGCAGGGCGAGGGCCAGGCTGCTGCAACCGATCAGGTTCAGGGCGTGACGGCGTGCGAAGGTTGGGCGAGGGGTGCTGACGGAGGAATTGCGGACGAGCTTGCTCACAGTGACGCTCCCGTGTTTCTTGTTGTTTTTATTTTTCGTTATACGTCGTCGTACAACGTTGGGGCGGATTATTTACAAGTGTTACGGGGAATGTCAATCAGAAGTTGTACGATGACTTGGCGCGATTTTAAGGTATGTCGAAGAACCCCTGTGGGAGATTCTATGGTTGAGGGAAAGCCCTCAACTGGCTTTTGGTTGATATTCGCTTTGCCCTTTCAGCAA